>NZ_MKJZ01000008.1:0-52126 GCF_001942225.1 Serinicoccus sp. CUA-874
CCCACTAGTGACACGCCGTGTCACCGCTCACGCACGCGTTTCCCCAGGTCAAACCCTACTTCTGTGTCCATACCGCGACCATCAGCTGCGGAACTCAGGACCGGGGCGTCGTCGTTTTGTTCACGCGGCTGAGGCCGTGTCCAGCGCCGCGTCCAGCGGGTCGGTAGCTACCTCATTGCAGGCCTCTCTGCTCGCATGCCGAGGGGCGGGTGAAGACGGGAGGCCGGGGGCGCCACAGGGAGGGGCTCTACGCCCTTCACGGGCGGAGCGATGGCGGCTACGATAGGAGCCACGAGTTGAGTCCCGCATAGTGGTGTAGCGCGGTCACCGTGATCGTTTCCGGCGTGTACGTCGGACGCGGGCGCGGTCACCGCGTGATCCTTCGAGTCAACCGTCCACAGAATCCTCGAACGGAGTCATCGCGATGACGGCTCCCCACATTGTCGACCCTGCCGGCGTGCTCGGTGAAGCCTTGGCCGAAGCCTCGCCCGATCTGATGCGCCATCTGCTGCAGTCGATCATCAACAGCCTGCTGTCCGCGGACGCTGATGCCGTCGTTGGCGCCGAGTACGGTCAACCCACCGCCGGCCGCGTCGCGCAGCGCAACGGCTACCGCCACCGCCCGTTGGACACCCGGGTGGGCACCCTGGACGTGGCGGTCCCCAAGCTGCGCAAGGGCACCTACTTCCCCGAGTGGCTCCTCGAGCGGCGCAAGCGGGCCGAGTCCGCGCTGATCACCGTCGTCGCCGACTGCTACCTCGCCGGGGTGTCCACCCGGCGGATGGACAAGCTCGTCAAGACGTTGGGCATCGACTCGCTGTCCAAGTCCCAGGTCTCCCGGATGGCGACCGACCTGGACCAGCTCGTCGAGGAGTTCCGCCACCGCCCCCTGGACCAGGCCGGCCCGTTCACGTTCGTGGCCGCCGACGCGCTCACGATGAAGGTCCGCGAAGGCGGGCGGGTCATCAACGCCGTCGTCCTGCTCGCGACCGGCGTCAACGGTGACGGGCACCGCGAGGTCCTGGGCACCCGCGTCGCGACCGCCGAGACCGGGGCCGCGTGGAACGAGTTCTTCGCCGACCTCGTGGCCCGCGGCCTGGACGGGGTCCGGTTGGTGACCTCAGATGCCCACGCCGGGCTCGTCGACGCGGTCGCGGCGAACCTGCCCGGCGCGTCCTGGCAGCGCTGCCGCACCCACTACTCGGCGAACCTGATGTCGGTGACACCCAAGTCCATGTGGCCGGCCGTCAAGGCGATGCTGCACAGCGTGTACGACCAGCCCGACGCCCCCGCGGTCCACGCCCAGTTCGACCGGCTCATCGACTACGTCACCGACAAGCTCCCCGCGGTCGCCGACCACCTGGGCGGTGCCCGCGAGGACATCCTCGCGTTCACCGCCTTCCCCAAGGACGTGTGGACCCAGATCTGGTCCAACAACCCCGCCGAACGCCTCAACAAGGAGATCCGCCGCCGCACCGACGCCGTCGGCATCTTCCCCAACCGGGCCGCGATCGTCCGCCTCGTCGGAGCCGTCCTGGCCGAACAGACCGACGAATGGGCCGAAGGACGCCGCTACCTCGGCCTGGACCTCCTGGCCCGCTGCCGGACCACCATCACCCCCGACACCGAACCCGAGATCGGAGCTGATCACCTACCCGCACTCACCGCCTGACAACCCCTGTCGAAGGAGCGCAGCGCTACACCACTACCCGGGACTTGACCGAGCCACGTCAGCACCTACTTTGCTGTCGTCCGACCCCCGGAGGTTGCCGCCTCGCGGGGGTCATTCATGGTCGCAGCCGATCCAGTTATGCCCCAGTTATGCCCAAGTGGGACAACGCAAACCGGCCCTGACTGCGTTTCCGCAGGTCAGGGCCGGTTCTTGTGTGGTCGGGGTGACAGGATTTGAACCTGCGACCTCTTCGTCCCGAACGAAGCGCGCTACCAAGCTGCGCCACACCCCGTGGCCTCCGCGCGAGGCCGAGGGGGCCGCGCGCAGCGTCCG
The DNA here is from genome assembly GCF_001942225.1 of Serinicoccus sp. CUA-874. Taxonomy (NCBI): domain Bacteria; kingdom Bacillati; phylum Actinomycetota; class Actinomycetes; order Micrococcales; family Ornithinimicrobiaceae; genus Serinicoccus; species Serinicoccus sp. CUA-874. The sequence goes on from NZ_MKJZ01000008.1 coordinate 2,006, forward strand.
CAAGGATAGCCCACGGCCCTGGCCTGGGCTAAATCCGTCGTGCCTGTCGGTGGGGGCGTCTAGGTTGAGGAGATGGACGACGACGTCAGGGGATTCCTCCGTTCCTTCCGCTCGCTGGCGGAGGCGGCACAGCGCAGCACGGTGGACGAGGGCGGGGAGCCGCTCGGGGAGCGGATCACGGCATACCTCGGCACGACCGCGGCGCAGGTGGCGGTCGTCACCGAGGAGGTGGCCGGGCACCGCTTCGCCGACTGGGACGTCGCGCTGGCCGAGGTCGCGGGCCGCGATCCCGAGGCGGAGGAGATCGGGGTCGGGGGCGGCGACCTGCGTCACCACCTCTCGCTCGCCGACCTCATCAGCGGCTCGCACGGTATGCCCTCGGTCGGTCAGGTCGACTACGTCTCGGTCGCTGTCGGACCGCACGAGCACCGGCGCGCGATGGGGGTGGGGCTCCGGCTGTTCCGTCACGGCGGGGTGCCCGTGGTGGTGCTGCAGCGCCGGGGCAACCCGCAGTACGGCCGCAACAGGGCGACCTTCGAGGTGCTGTGCGCCGACGACATGGCCCGCGACGCGGTGCTGGAGGAGCTGCGCGTCCTCTCCCTCGAGCGCAGCGTGCTGCGCGGCAAGGTCATCAGCTTCGAGTCCTCCGGATACGGCCCGGAGTCCGAGGGCGTCACCTTCTTCCCGCGACCGGACGTCGACGAGGGGGAGGTCATCCTGCCGCCGGGCTCGCTCGCCCGGATCACCGGGCACGTCAGCGGCATCGCCGAGCACGCCGCCACGCTGCGCCGCTACGGCCAGCACCTCAAGCGCGGGCTGCTCCTCTTCGGGCCCCCGGGCACGGGCAAGACGCACACCGTGCGGCACCTCATCGGGCGCAACCCCGAGCACACCGTGGTCCTGCTCGCGGGCGACTCGCTGCGCTTCATCTCCCTCGCCGCATCGCTCGCCCGGGCGTTGCAGCCGGCCGTCGTGGTGCTGGAGGACTGCGACCTCGTGGCGGAGGACCGCGGAATGGGTGACGTGGCCCGGCCCCTGCTCTTCGAGGTGCTGGACGCCATGGACGGGCTGGACGCCGACGCCGACGTGACCTTCCTGCTCACGACCAACCGTGCCGAGGCCCTGGAGCGGGCCCTCGTGCAACGCCCCGGCCGCGTCGACCTGGCGGTGGAGATCCCGCTGCCGGACGAGGCGGGGCGCCGCCGCCTCCTCGATCTCTACGCCGCCCAGCTCCCGCTGGCCGAGCAGACCCGGGCCGAGGTCGCCCGCCGCACCGAGGGCACGACCGCCTCCTTCGTCAAGGAGCTGGTGCGCCGCGCGGTGCTGGCGGCTGCCCTCGCCGACCAGGAGCCGCAGGACCGCCACCTCCTCGAGGCCCTCGACGGGCTGCTGGCCAGCCAGGACGAGCTCACCCGGGTGCTCCTGGGCCACGGCCGAGCAGACGACTCACCGGGAGCGGACTTCCCTGACGGCGGGGCGTCGGCGGACGCCCTCGACCTGGTGGTCGAGGACGATCCCCTCAGCGACGAGCGGCAGGGCCGGGTCGGGCCGCGGTAAGGGTGAGCAGCGTCGCCTCGGGCCGGCAGCAGAAGCGGAACGGCGTGTAGGGGTTGCCGCCGAGCCCGGCCGACACGTGCAGCCAGGCTGCGTCGGCGGGTGCCGCGTCCGAAGGTGTCGCGCCCGCGCCGGGCCACCAGCGGGACAGCCCCGACGCGCGAGAGGTGTCGAGGTCGCAGTTGGTGACCAGGGCGCCATACCCCGGCACCCGCAGCTGGCCGCCGTGGGTATGCCCCGCGATGAGCAGGCCGGCGCCGTCCGCCGCCATCGGGTCGAGCACCCGTCGGTAGGGCGCGTGGGTCACACCGATCGTCAGGTCGGCCCCCGGGTCCGCCGGCGCGGACACCCGGGCGTAGTCGTCGAGGCCCAGGTGCGCGTCGTCGGTGCCGACCAGCTCCAGGTCGAGGTCACCGGCGCGCAGCCGCACTCGACGGTGGGTGAGGTCGGCCCAGCCGCGGGCCGTGAGCCCGTCGACGAGATCCTGGGTCGGGAGCCGCAGGGGGGTGAGGTCGGCACCCTTGCGGTGGCTGTCGTTGACGTAGCGCAACGGGTTCTTGCGCGTGGGCGGGTAGTAGTCGTTGGAGCCGAGCACGAAGGCTCCCGGGCGGTCCAGGAGGCCGTCATAGGTCTCGAGCGCGGCGGGCACGGCGTCCATGGCCGCCAGGTGGTCACCGGTGTGGATGACCAGGTCGGGCTCGAGGTCGGCCAGGGCGCGCACCCAGTCACGCTTGCGGGTCTGCCAGGGCACGAGGTGCAGGTCCGACAGGTGCAGCACACGCAGGTCGCGCGACCCGACCGGCAGGCACGGCACGGTCTGCTCCCGGAGGGCGAACCAGCGTGGCTCGACCCAGGTGGCGTAGGCCGCCACCCCGGCCCCCAGGCCGAGCGTCATGGCCCCCGCGCGGGCGAGGTCGCGGCCGACCGCGCGTCCGCTCACGCCATCCCCAGGTCGATGGCCCCGCACCTGCGTGCGGTGGCCCGAGATCCCGGCGCCGGGGTGGAGGTCATCCGGCGAGGGCCTGCCTGACGGCGGCGGCGACCCGGCCGCCCTCGGCGCGGCCCCCGACCCGGGGCTGCAGGACCTTCATCACCTGGCCCATGCCGCGCAGGTCGGTCGCGCCGGTCTCGGCGACGGCCGCGCGGGCCAGCTCGACCAGCTCCGCATCGCTCAGCTGCTCCGGGAGGTAGGCCTCGAGCACCGCCAGCTCGGCCTCCTCCTGGGCGGCGAGCTCCGGGCGGCCGGCGCCGGTGTAGGCCTCCGAGGCCTCGCGGCGCTTCTTGGCCTCCTTGGCGATGACCTTGAGCACCTCGCCGTCGGCCAGCTGGCGTGCCTCCTTGCCGGCGACCTCCTCGGTGGTCACGGCGGTCAGGGCCATGCGCAGCGTGCCCGCGCGCACCCTGTCCTGGGCGCGCATGGCGGCGGTGAGGTCCTGCTGGAGGGTGGCCTTGAGGCCGGTCTGCTCGCTCATGCGGTCAGTGTCTCATCGGGGCATCGCCCACGCCCGTGCGCGGGCTGCCGCGCACCGTGGGAGGGGTGCAGGTGGCTCAGTCGTCCTGACCGGGAGGGTCGGTGCCCGGCGGCTCCTCGGGCGGTCCCGGGGTGGGTGCCGGCTCCGGCTCGGGCTCGGGCTCCTGCGTCGGCTCCGGCTCAGGCTCGGGCTCCTGCGTCGGCTCGGGCTCGGGCTCGGGTTCCGGCTCCTGCGTGGGCTGCGGCTGGGGTTGCGGCTGCGGCTGTGGCTGCGGCTGGGGTTGCGGCTGCCGGGGGGCCGGCTGCGGTTGCGGCTGGGGGGAGGGCCGCGGCCTGCTGGAAGCCGGTGGAGACGTGCAGCGTCACCGGGTTGGAGGTCTGCACCGACGAGCCCACACCCGGGGTGGTGTAGACGACGGTGCCCTCGGGCTGACTGGAGGAGACCCGCACGACGCTGCCGGTCAGGCCGGCGTCCTCGAGCCGCCCCTGCGCCTCGTCCACCGGCATACCGACGACGCGGGGGATCGTCACCCGCTTGCCGTTGAGGATCTCCGCGGAGGGCTCGTCCCAGTCCTCGATCTCCATCCCCTCGGAGGCGGTATCCATGATCCGCTTCCACGTCGGGGCCGCGAGCGAGGAACCGAAGAGCGGACCCTCGATGAACTCGCCGCCGATGGTGATGTCGACCAGGTCGTCGCCGTAGCGGGCGCCGCCCGGGACGTTGCCGACGAAGACCGCGGTCGACAGCTGCGGGGTGAAGCCGGCGAACCACGTGCTCGTCGAGTCGTTGTTGGTGCCAGTCTTGCCGCCCGCGGGGCGCTCGCCGTCGAGGATGGCCTGGTATCCCGAGCCGGCCTGGTCGACGACGCCCTTGAGCAGGTCCACCGCGCCGAGGGCGACGTCCTCCTCGATGACCCGCTCGCACTCGGGCAGCTCCAGCGGCAGCTCCTCGCCGTTGGCGTCGGTCACCTTGGTCACGGGGACCGGCGGGCAGTAGACGCCGCCCGAGGCGAACGTCGCGTAGGAGGTGGCCACCGTCAGCGGGCTGGCCGTGTCGGCGCCCAGGACCAGCGAGGGGGCGAGCGTGGTCTCGGCGTTGCCCGGGTCCAGACCGTAGGCCTGCCCGTTGGCCGCGTGCAGCCCCATCTCCGTCATGGTCTCGGCGATGTCGCAGGTGCCGACCTGCGAGGCCAACGTCGCGAAGGCGGTGTTGACCGAGAGGGCTGCCGCCTTACGTAGCTCGATGCTGCGCTGGTGGTTCTCGTCGTTGGCGTTGCGGACCGCCCAGTGGTCCTCACCGATGGTGCAGCCGTCCTCGAAGTCGTCGCGGAAGAAGATGCCAGCCGGGAAGACCTCGTCGCCGGGCGGGTAGGTCGCGCTGCCTTGCGGGTCCTCCAGCCAGACGTTGCCGTAGGTGCTGTCCTGCGGCGCCCGGACGTTGAGGGTGGCCTCGACCGGGACGCCTTTCTCCATGGCCTCGACCAGGGTGTAGGCCTTCGCGATCGAGCCGATCGCCATACCTCCCGGACCGCCGTAGGCGTTGTCGACGTTCCAGTTGACCGAGGTCTCGTCGACCTTGTCGCGGCTGTCCTCGAAGGAGTAGGTGCTGGACTGGTTGAAGGCCAGGATCTTGCCGGTGCCGGGCTCGACGACCGTGGCCGCCGACCCGAGGTTGTAGTCGTTGCCCTGCGGGGTGGCGTCCTGGAGGATGTCCTTCATGTCGGCGGACAGCTCGAGGTCGAGCGTGGTCTCGACGGTCAGCCCGTTGGTCGTGAGGTTCTCCAGCCGCTCGTCCCGGGTCTTGCCCAGGGCCGGCTGCTCCAGCAGCCAGGCCTCCACGTAGTCGCAGAAGTAGGGGTTGCGCGAGCGGAGGCAGGAGCGCTGGCTGTCGCGGATCTCCAGCATGTCCCCCACATCCTGCGCCACGGCCTCGTCGTGCTCCTCCTGGGTGATCATGCCCTGGTCGAGCATGTTGCCGAGCACGACGTCGCGCCGGGCCTGGGCCAGCTCGGGGTCGGCGACCGGGTTGGTGTTGCTCGGCGAGCGGACGACCCCGGCGAGCAGCGCGGACTGCGACACGGTCAGGTCCGAGGCGTTGACGTTGAAGTAGTGCCGGGCCGCGGCCTCCACGCCGAAGACCCGGTCGCCGTAGAAGGCGAGGTTGAGGTAACCGACGAGGATCTCGTCCTTGGTCAGTCGCTCCTCGAGGGTGATCGCATACTTCAGCTCGCGCAGCTTGCGGACGTAGCCCTCCATGCCGGAGCGGGCCTGCGTCTGCGCGTAGGCCTCGCTGTCGCCCTCCTTGAGCGCCTGCTCCTGCAGCGCGAGCTTGATGTACTGCTGCGTCAGCGTGGACCCACCCTGGGTGGTGTCGGTCGTGGTGTTCTGCACGACCGCCCGGGCGAGGGCCTCGACGTCGGCGCCCCCGTGCTGGAAGAAGCGCTCGTCCTCGATGGCGACCTGCGCGTCCTTCATGTTCTGGCTGATCTCGTCGCTGTCGACGATGATGCGGTTCTGCCGTGCAGGGGTCGCGAGGATGGTGCCGTCAGCGGCCAGGATCCGCGACTGCTGGGCCAGCGGGTTCTGCTCCAGGTCACCGGGCAGCTCCTCGAACATGCCGACGCTCTCCCGCGCGGCCAGGCCGGTGGCCCCGACGACCGGGGCGAGCAGACCGGCGCCGATGATCCCCATGAGGACCGAGACGGCGAGGAAGACCCCGAGCAGGGAGGTCACCCGTGCGACAGTGAGGGCAGAGCGCATACCAGACACGGTACGTGAGGTTTCTGAGAGGTCCGGCTTGCCGCGCCAGGCCCCCGGGTCGGAGCGTCCGAGGGGACGGCGCCGGTAGGCTCGGCACCATGACGACTGCGCACCAGTGGGAGTACGCCACCGTTCCGCTCATGATCCACGCGACCAAGCAGATCCTCGACCAGTGGGGCGAGGACGGCTGGGAGCTGGTGCAGGTCGTCCCCGGCCCCGGGGACGGCAGCAACCTCGTGGCGTACCTCAAGCGCCCGAAGAACGCCTGAACCCGCCCATGAGCTCAGCCGAGCCGACCGCCGGTGCCGTCGAGGCGCGTCTGGCCGAGCTGGGCCGCCGGGTCCCCGCGGTCGCGGCGCCGGTCGCCGCCTACGTCCCCGCCGTGCAGCACGGCGACCTCGTCTTCAGCTCGGGGCAGGTCCCCTTCGTCGACGGCCAGCTCGAGCTGACCGGCAAGGTCGGTGAGGGACCGGGGCTCGTGTCCCCGGCGGACGCGACCCGGCTGGCCGGCGTCTGCGCGCTCAACGCCATCGCCGCCGTCAAGTCGGTCATCGGCGACCTGGACCGGGTGGTCCGGGTGGTCAAGGTCGTCGGCTTCGTGGCCAGCGACCCGGGTTTCACCGGACAGCCTGGTGTCGTCAACGGCGCCTCCGAGCTGCTCGGCCATGCCTTCGGCGACGCCGGGGTGCACGCGCGCTCGGCAGTCGGCGTCGCCGTGCTGCCGCTCGACGTGCCGGTCGAGGTCGAGATCACCGTCGCCGTCCGGGGCTGACCCGCAGTGGCGCAGGGCGAGGGCTCCGCGGAGCAGGCCTACCGGGACTTTGCGGTGCCGGAGCCGGTCGCCGAGGCCGGCCGGGCCTGGCTGGCGACGCCGAGGGACCGGCGCACGGTCGCGGAGCCACGCCGCTCGGCCACCGTCATGCTGCTCCGCGAGGGCCCGTCAGGCGTTGCCCGGAAGCTCGAGGTCTTCGTGCTCCGACGCGCCGGCAGCATGGCTTTCGCGGCGGGGATGCTGGCCTTCCCCGGCGGAGGAGTGGACGCGCGCGACGCCGAGCGGTCCGTCCCGTGGGCTGGTCCCTCCGCCCAGGAGTGGTCCGGTCGGCTCGGTACCGACGAGGAGGGCGCACGCGAGCTGGTGACCGCCGCGGCCCGTGAGGTCTTCGAGGAGTGCGGCGTGCTGCTCGCGGGGCCCGACGCCGGTGAGGTGGTCGCCGACCTGCGCGACCCGGTGTGGCGGCAGGAGCGTGCCGCGCTGCTGGACCGCTCGCAGAGCTTCGCCGAGCTGCTCGCCCGGCACGGCCTGGTGCTCCGCACGGACCTGCTGAGCCTGCGCGGCCGGTGGATCACCCCCGAGTGCGAGCCGCGCCGCTACGACACCTTCTTCTTCGCCGCGCGCATGCCGCGGGGCCAGCGGGCCGACGACGAGAGCACCGAGGCCGAGGTGGCGAGCTGGCGCTCGCCGGCACAGATCCTGGAGGGGCAGCGCGCAGGCCGCGACGTCATGCTCCCGCCGACCCAGGTCATGGTGGAGGAGCTGGCGCAGGTGGAGGACGTGACCCTCGACTCCTGGCTCGGCCGACCGGTCGAGGTCCGACCCGTGCTGCCGGTCCCGGTCGAGGACGGCGGGGCCGTCGCCATGCGCATACCGCGGTGAGAGGCTGGGCGGCATGACCTCCACCGACGAGCCGTGGACCGGTGGGCCCTGGGGCGACCGGGCGCACGCCGTGCTCTGCCCCAACCCCTCGCCCATGACCCTCGAGGGCACCAACACCTGGGTGCTCCTCGAGCCGGGCAGCACGGAGGCCGTCGTGGTCGACCCGGGCCCGCTCCAGGAGGAGCACCTGCGGGCGGTGCTCGCCCACGTCGCCGGCCGGGGAGCGCGGGTCGCGCTCACCCTGCTGACCCACGGGCACCCGGACCACGCCGAGTCCGCGGAGCGGTGGGCCGAGCTGACCGCGGCGCCGGTGCGGGGAGCCGGTCGGGGTCAGGACCTGACGGACGGTGAGGTCGTCGGCGCCGGCGGCCTCGAGCTCCGCGTCGTCACCACGCCGGGGCACACCGCCGACTCGTTCTGCTTCCTGGTCCCGGCGGACCGGGTCGTGCTCACCGGCGACACCGTGCTGGGCCGGGGCACCACGGTCGTCGCCCATCCGGACGGCGACCTCACGTCATACCTGGCCTCGCTGCAGCGCCTGCGGGACCTGGCGGCCTGCGGTGAGGCCACCAGCATCGCGCCGGGTCACGGCCCGGTCGCGGCGGACGCCGCAGGCGTTCTGGACCGCTATCTCACGCACCGGCACCAGCGGCTGGACCAGGTCCGGGAGGCCGTCACGCAGGTGCGCGGGTCCGAGGCGCCCCGCGGGTCCGATCTCGCGGACCGCGTCGTCGAGCTGGTGTATGCCGACACCCCCCGAGAGGTATGGCCCGCGGCGCGGCTCTCGGTCCTGGCCCAGCTGGCCTACCTGGGCGAGCCGGTGGGCTGACCGGGCACGAGGGTCAGCGGGCGCGTCGGCGCAGCCGGTCCACGTCGAGGAGCGTGACCGACTTGGCGCCCAGGGTGACCCACCCGCGCTGGGCGAAGTCGGCCAAGGCCTTGTTGACCGTCTCCCGGCTGGCACCGACGAGCTGTGCCAGCTCCTCCTGGGTGAGGTCGTGCGCGACGACCAGCCCGGCCTCCGAGCGACGCCCGAAGCGGTCGGACAGGTCGAGCAGCGCCTTGGCCACCCGCCCCGGCACGTCGGTGAACACCAGGTCGGACAAACCCTCGTTGGTCTTCCGCAGGCGGTGCGCCAGTCCGGCCAGCATCTGCATGGCGACCTCGGGGTGCTGCTCGAGGAAGGAGCGGAGCGCGTCGTTGCCCAGCGAGATGAACTCGGTGTCGGACACGACGTAGGCGGTGGTCAGCCGTGGGCCGGGGTCGAAGAGGCTGAGCTCACCGAACATCTCACCGGGACCGAGCACCGACAGCAGGCTCTCCCGGCCGTCGGAGGCGGCCTTGGACAGCTTCACCTTCCCCCGCGTGATGACGTAGAGCGAGTCGCCCGGGTCCCCCTCGTGGAAGACGACATCCCCGCGGGCCAGCCGACGCGGGCTCATCGACTCCATGAGCTGGTCTGCCGTCGCCCCATCGAGCGCGGCGAACAGCGGAGCTTTCATCACCACGTGCCGGTCCACCGGTTCATGGTGCCATGGCGGCGACGCCGACGGGCGGATCAGGTGTGTTCCATGCCACGTCTAGGCTTGCGCGGGTGAGTGAGGACGACGGGCAGGGCCAGCCGGAGGTCGCGAGGCCGACGGGGGAGAGCGCGCTGGCGCTGACCCGGCGGGCGCGCAAGATGTCCCGGCTGCTCCACGAGCACTACCCGGACGCCCACTGCGAGCTGGACTTCGAGGATCCCTACCAGCTGCTCGTCGCGACGGTGCTGTCGGCGCAGACCACCGACGTGCGGGTGAACGGCGTGACGCCGACGCTGTTCGCGCGCTACCCCGACGCCCGGGCGCTCGCGGCGGCGGACCGGGCCGACGTCGAGGCGATCATCCAGCCCACCGGCTTCTTCCGCGCCAAGACGGAGTCGCTCCTGAAGCTCGGGGCCGCCCTCGTCGAGCGCTTCGACGGGCAGGTCCCGGGGCGGTTGCCCGACCTCGTGAGCCTGCCCGGGGTCGGCCGCAAGACGGCCAACGTCGTGCTCGGCAACGCCTTCGGCGTGCCGGGCATCACGGTCGACACGCACTTCGGGCGTCTGGTCCGCCGGTTCGGCTGGACCGCGCAGGAGGACCCGGTCGCCGTCGAGCAGGAGGTCGGCGAGCTCTTCCCGCGTCGGGAGTGGACCCAGCTCTCGCACGTGCTGATCTTCCACGGGCGCCGGCTGTGCCACGCACGCAAGCCCGCCTGCGGGGTATGCCCGGTCGCGCGCCAGTGCCCGAGCCACGGCGCGGGACCGACCGACGAGGCCGCCGCGGCGAAGCTGGTGCGGACCGGCCCGCGCGCGTGAGCGGTGAGGTCGCGCAGGCCCGCCCCCCGACCTGGCTGACGGACCTGGCGGGGAGGGTGCCGACGATCCCCGGCGAGCGCTTCAGCCGGTTCCTGCCGCCACCGGACGGGGGTCGTCGCCACTCTGCGGTGCTGGTGCTCTTCGCCCCAGGCATCCGGCACCCGGCCGACTCGGACGCGACGACCGTCGTCGTCACCGAGCGGGCGCACACCCTGCGCTCGCACGCGGGTCAGCCCGCTTTCCCCGGAGGTGGCACCGAGCCGGGCGACGGTGACGCCGCGGCGACGGCCCTCCGGGAGGCGCACGAGGAGGTGGGCCTGGATCCCGCCACGGTGCAGGTCCTGGGCGAGCTGCCCACGCTGCACATCCCCGTCTCGGGCTACGACGTGACCCCCGTGCTCGCGTGGTGGCGGCGGCCCGACCCGACCGCGCTGTGGGCGAAGGACCGGCGGGAGGTGGCGAGGGTGCTGCAGCCGGAGGTGCGCGAGCTCACCGATCCGGCCCGACGGTTCTGGGTGCGTCACCCCTCGGGTTTCGTCGGCCCGGCCTGGGAGGTCGACGGCCTCCTCGTGTGGGGTTTCACGGCCGGCGTGCTGGACCGGGTGCTGGACCTCGCGGGGCTCGGCGTGCCGTGGCCGGACGCGCCGACCCGGGACCTCGAGCTCTGAGCGCTGCGGCCCTGCGACGTCGGGGTGCCGCTGGGAGGCTCAGCCCCGGGAGGTCTCGATCGCGGCGCCGCGTTGCTGCCCCTGGGCGGCGGACTTGACCGTCTCGACGGTCTCCTTCGCCTCGCGGATGGCACGCTCGGGCTTGCCGTGGACCTTCTTCCGCTGGCTGTTGCCGATGAGCGCCAGGATGCCGGCGACGAGGAACAGCCCCCCGGCCATGATCAGCAGACCGGCCCACCAGGGCAGCCAGATCGCGATGACGCCCGCGAGCCCGAGGAACAGCAGCCCGAGGCCGTAGAGACCCAGGACGCCTGCCCCTGCGAACATCCCCACGCCCTTGCCCGCGTGGGAGACGTCCTGCTTGATCTCGGCCTTGGCGAGCTCGAGCTCGCCCCGCATGATCTGCGAGACGTCCAGCGAGACGTCCGACACGAGCTCACCCAGGGAGCGCTTGCCCGTGGTGCCGGTCAGCGTCGTGGTGTCTGTTTCCGCAGGAGTTGCCATGCCCAGGATGCTATCCCGAGCCGGTCTGGGTCGCATCACGCACGGACGCCTGCTGGACGATGGCCCCCGGACAAGCACGGGGCCCGCTCGGCACCCCCTGTTCAGTGCCGAGCGAGCGCCCGTGTCGACGAACCGGTCCCGTGACAGCCGGTGGAGCCACGCCCTCCGTGGAAGGGGCTCCTTGAGTCGATACGTCCAGTCTGCCAGGAGGATCAGGGTGGTCAGCGCCACTTTCGGCAAAGTTTTGTTAAAGACTTCTCCAGGTCGGCGCCTCCCCGTGCACAGGGGGCGGTTCGTGGCCGGCCGTAGGGTGAGCGGGTGAGCATCACGGCAGAGAGCGCGGTGGCGGAACTCGTCCGGATGCCGGACGTCGCCGAGTCGGTGGACGCCGCGCGGGAGGCCTGCACGCGGCTGCGGTGGCATGAGGGGCTCCGGCGCCGGTCGCCCGAGGCAGCCGCCGAATCACGGGTCCGCGGGGCCACGGCGACCGCACTGCTGGAGGGCGCGGAGCCGGCAGGGTCGGAGCGCAGCGTGGACGTGGTGCGGGACCTGCTGCGCGGGGCGCTGGGACGGAGCGCACGCGAGGCGGACCCGGTCTGGCGGACCGTCCTGGCCGCGGCGCGGGTGACGGCGCGCACGGAGGGTGTGACCGTGGCCCACCTGCGTGCCCCGGCGCAGCTCGTCGCCGCGCTCCACACCGCTGCGGGCGCCGGGCTCGCGCCCGAGCACCAGCTCGGCCGTCCGCGTCGTCCGGAGGAGGCGGTCGCGGGGCAGGAGGTCCTCGGCCCGGCACCGCCGGCGCAGGAGGCTCTCGCCCGCCTCGGCGCGATGCACGGTCTGCTCGGGTCGGCGGTGGCGGGTCGTGCCCCGGCGTTGGTCGTCGCGGCGATCGCCCATGCCGAGATCGCGGTGGCTCGCCCGTTCGTCTCCGGCAACGGTCTGGTGGCCCGCGCGCTCGAGCGCGTGGTGCTCACCGTGTGCGGCGTGGACCCGACGGGGGTGAGCGTCCCCGAGGCCGGTCACGCCGGGCGTGCAGGGACCGACTACCGCGGCGCGCTGGCCGCCTACGCCAGTGCCGATCCCACCGGCGTCCGCCTGTGGCTGGTCCACTCCGCGGAGGCCGTCGTGCTGGCCGCGGAGGAGGGGATGCGCATCGCCGACGCGGTCCGGGCGGGGCGCCTGGACGTGCCGTGAGCGGCCTCGGGAAAGCTGGTGGAACCTGGGGTCCGGCCCTCCTGAGGCGCCACCCCCGGGGGTATGCAGTCAGGGTCCCTGGCGGACGGCGTTTTTCCAGCACCGCAGGTGTCGGGTACCGCTTGCAATTGGTCTAGCGGGTGGGGCATACTTGGGGGTACAGCGCTCCTCGCAAGAGTTGTAGCGCGGGTGTTCGGGATCATCCCCCCCTGATCCTGGACACCGACGCCCCGGCTTCCCCCCGCCGGGGCCGTCCCCTTTTCCCGGGTCTTTCCCGCTTCCTGACCTCTCCCAGCTGCTGGTGCGCGGGTAGGCGCCAGGAGCCCCGGTCCACACCCTGCTCGGCTCCGGTCGGTCGTCCACAGATGCGGCGCCACCCCTGGTGCGGGTCCCTCCCGCCGCGGCACGGTCGGTGCCATGACCTCACCAGCGATCCTGTCGCCCACACCGGCGAGCCTCCCGCCGGCACCCGAGCAGGAGCTCCGGGCGGCCCTCGGGCCGCTCGCCCCGATGCTCAGCGACCCCGCCGTGACCGACATCCTCGTCAACGGACCGGACAGCGTCTGGTGCGACCGCGGCGAGGGCGTGGACCGGGCCGCGCTCCGACTGACGGACGAGCGCAGCGTGCGCAGGCTGGCCGTCCGGCTCGCCGCCCTGGCAGGCCAGCGCCTCGACGAGTCCAGCCCGTGGGTCGACGGCCTGCTGCCGGGAGGCCTGCGCCTCCATGCGGTCCTGCCGCCGCTGGTCGAGGGGACGGCCCACATCAGCCTGCGTGTCCCGCGCCGACGGGTCCCGAGCCTGGAGGACCTGCGGGCCTGGGGGATGGTCGACGACGTGGGGTATGTGCTTCTCGAGGCGGTGATCGGCTCGACGGTGTCCTTCGTGGTGGGTGGCGGCACGGGCACGGGCAAGACCACGCTGCTGGGCGCCATGCTCTCGCGCTGCGACCCGGGTCATCGGCTCGTGGTCGTGGAGGACGTCCGTGAGCTGCGCATCGACCATCCGCACGTCGTGCACCTGCAGGGCCGGGCGCGCAACGTCGAGGGCCGCGGCGAGGTCACCATGACCAGCTTGGTGCGGCAGTCGCTGCGGATGCGGCCCGACCGGGTCGTCGTGGGGGAGGTGCGGGGAGCCGAGGTGCGCGAGCTGCTGACCGCGCTCAACACCGGTCACGAGGGTGGCTGCGGCACGGTTCACGCCAACGCGGCCGGCGATGTCGTGTCGCGCTTCGAGGCGCTGGGAGCATTGGCCGAGATGTCCCGCTCGGCGGTCCGGGCCCAGGTGGGCAGCGCGATCGAGGTGGTGATCCACCTGGCCCGCGACGGTCGTGGCAGGAGGACCCTGCGCGAGATCGCTCTCCTCCGGGACCATCCCGAGCGCGGTGTCCAGGCGGTGACGGCTCTGGCCGCTGGCACGCAGGGCTGGCGACCTGGGCCGGCGCTCGACGAGCTGCTGCGCCGGCTCGGTCTGGAGCGAGGTGAACTCCCGTGGTGACCGGCCTGTCCGGGGTCGGCGGAGCAGTCGTCCTGCTGGCGCTGCTGGCAGGAGCCTCGGCGGGCGTCGGCCTGGCGTCTGCTCGTCCGCGAGCGACGCCGGTCCCGGCCGGCGCGGGTGCAGGTCGGGGGCACGGACCCGTCCGTCCCGCGCCCGAGGTGTCCGGCCTGCTGCGCCGGTGGCGCGCGACCCGAGACCGCGCAGACCGGAGAGCGGCGGAGGAGCTCGGCGTGGTCGGCACGATCGCCGCGGCGTTGGAGGCGGGGCTGCCCGTCGCCCGCGCCGTCCGCCTCGCGGTTCCGGACCCCCCGGACGGGTCGACGGATGGCGCCGACTGGCGTCCGCTCGCCCGAGCGGCGGCCGAGGGTCAGGCGTTGGCCCCGGCCTGGGACCGCCTCGGGCGCACGACCTCCAGCCCCACGCTCACGGCGGTGGCACGGAGCTGGGCGGTGGCCAGCAGGAGCGGAGCGCCGATCGCCGACGCGCTGCGGACCAGTGCTCACGTCGCCCGTGAGCGACAGCGGCTGGAGCGTGCGATCAGCGCCGCCAGTGCCGGAGCCCGGGCGACCGCGACCGTGCTGACCTGGCTGCCCCTGGCGGGAGTGGCGCTCTCCGCGGTGCTCGGCGTCGGGCCGGTCGAGCTCTACGGCAGCCCCTCCGCCCTTCTCTGCCTGGGGGCGGGAGCAACGCTCCTCCTGGTCGGGCGACTTCTCGTGCGGCGCCTCGTCGCGCGCGTCGTCGCGGAGCTGCGATGAACCCGCTCGCCACGATCGCGCCGGGGACCGGTCTGCTCGTCGCGGCCCTCACCGTCGCGGCTGCGCTGGTGCCGCTCGTCCGGGTCTCCACGCCCCGGTCGAGCTGGACCCCGCCGCGGCGGCCGACGCGCCGGGGCACTCACGTCTCCTGCTCCGCGGACGTGGCCGAGGCGCTGGACCTGCTGGCGCTCGCGCTGCAGGGCGGGGTGTCGCTCGGCGCGGCCGCGCGCACCGTGGCCGTCGAGCTGGACGAGCCGCTCCGGGGTGAGCTCGACGCCGTGGGGCAGGACCTGCTCGAGGGCAGGGACGCCTCCCCGAGTTGGGAGTCGGCCGGTGCGCGATGGGAGCCCGCCAGACGCACCGTCGAGGTGGCCTCGCTCGCCGGTGTGCCTCCCGCCCCCGCGCTCCGCCAGACCGCGACGGACCTGCGTCGTGGCTCCGTGGCCCGCGCCGAGGTGGCGACCGCCCGGCTCGGGGTCCGCCTCGTCCTCCCGCTCGGGCTGGCGTTCCTCCCGGCTTTCGTGCTGACCACGGTCGCCCCGCTCGTCCTCGCCCTCGTCCGGGACCTGTCCTGGTGAGGCCCACGCCCCGGCCGCTCGACGGTCGGCACGAGCGTCTCCGTCCGGAGGCGCCACCAACCCACAAGGAGGGGAACATGAAGAACACCACCATCCGCCTGCGCGACGCCGTCAGGGAGCTGCGGCACCGCGGGGAGGCGGGCATGACCACCGCGGAGTATGCCGTGGGCACCATCGCGGCGTGCGCCTTCGCCGCCGTGCTGCTCGCCATCCTCAAGTCCGGTGCCGTCAAGGGGGTGGTCACCTCGGTGATCACCACCGCGCTCTCGGTGTCGCTGTGAGCCGTCGCGGGCGCCGGACCCGGGATCGGGGGATGGTGAGCGCCGAGCTGGCCCTCACCGTCCCCGCGGTCCTGCTGGTGCTCGCGATCTGCCTGACCGCCCTGAGTCTGGGGGTCGATCAGGTGCGGTGCGAGGACGCGGCGCGCGTGGCAGCGCGCGCCGCGTCCCGCGGCGAGGAGACGGCCGTCGTCGAGCAGCTGGCGCGGGACCGGGCACCGGAGGGTTCGAGCGTCGTCCTCGGCCGGGACGCCGAGGCGGTCACCGTCGAGGTCCACGCGCCGTCCCGGGCGCGGCTGCTACCAGCACTCCCGGCGGCGCACGCCTCTGCGCGCGCGGTATGGGAGCCAGGAGCGGCGCCGTGAGGCCGGGGGCGGACCGCCGTCGTGACGCGAACCCCGACACGGGCTCGGCGACGGTGCTCGGCATCGGCCTCGTCCTGGGCGTGGTCACCGTCCTGGTGCTCGCCCTCGGGCTGGTGGCCGTCCTCGTGGCCGGCCAGCAGGCGCGCACGGCCGCCGACCTCGGCTCCCTGGCCGCCGTCGGCGAGGTGGTGCAGGGTGTGGATCCGTCAGGGGCCTGCGCGGTGGCCGGGCAGGTCGTCGATCAGCACCGGGCTCGACTGGTGGCCTGCGCGTGGGAGCCGTCCGGCGGTGCCTGGCCCGAGGTCGTGGTCTCGGTGCGCAGGTCGGTGCCCGCCACCCCGTGGACCGTCACCGCGAGGGCGCGCGCCGGGACCGTGCCGTCCCGCCCCACTCCCAGGAGAGCTCGAGGGAGGCCGCCCCCTGCTTGACGCTGAGCAGGTGGGCCGCCAGGTCCGCTCCCAGGCTCACCTCGTGCGGCTCTCGTCGCCGAACCTCCCGAAGCAGCGCGCGGGCACCCGGCCAGGGTCGAAGACCGCGGTGAGGACCGAGGTGAGGACCGCGGAGGACGTGCCCTTGGGGACGAACCGTGAGTAGAAGGGGGCCATGGCCCGGCCACGGTCGGTGGTCTCGTCCTCCAGCACATGATGCTGCCCGGGCATGAGCGGCGCACTGAAGAGCATCTTGGCGGCGATGATCGGCGCGGTGGCGTGCCGCCGGACCCGACCGACCCGGCAGCCGGAGGTGTGACGCATGCTGAGGAGACCGGACGAGGAGCCCTCGACGCCGAAGTAGACGGCGATGTAACGGTCCGGGAAGCCGCTGGCCGCCTCGACGACGAGCCGAGTGGTGACGCCGCGCAGGTGACCCTGGGCGTCGAGGGTCGCGGTCTCGTGGATCATGCGGGTCGTCAGCACCCCGGCCGACCGGTGCACCAGGGGCTCCAGGGGTCGAGGCCAGCTCGCTCGACAGGCTCTGCCCCAGCGAGGCGACCAGGGGCGCCACCCCCGGGTGGGACCACCGACCGCGGGGGCGGTTCGGCCCGAGCAGCGACAGCAGGCTGCCCGGGGACAGGCCGTCGCATCACGCCGCCACCCACTGTTGACCCCACCCGCGCGGGTGAGGTTGGGTGCTGCGTGGTGCGGCAGGCAGCAGGTCGATGGTGCGGCGGGGCGACATCGACGTGCGGGGGCTCGACTGCAG
Source organism: Serinicoccus sp. CUA-874 (assembly GCF_001942225.1). Classification (NCBI taxonomy): domain Bacteria; kingdom Bacillati; phylum Actinomycetota; class Actinomycetes; order Micrococcales; family Ornithinimicrobiaceae; genus Serinicoccus; species Serinicoccus sp. CUA-874. The sequence continues at coordinate 18,819 of NZ_MKJZ01000008.1, forward strand.
GGGGGTCGAGTCCCGGTGCTGGGTACCCCGTGGCCGGCATCGAGGCCGAGGCAGGCGCCCTGCTCGGGTCGACCTGGCTGCTGACAGTCAGGTGGAGCGGGGGGACCGCTGTTCTCCCGGGCCGGTGCCGGTGGTGCGCCCCGCTGCACGATCGCCACCGGACCGGGGCAGGATCGGCTGCTCGTCCGAGGCAGCCGACCCGGACGCAGAGCCGCCGGCGCCGACCGCGCCGCGCCCGAGTCGCGCCCCAACCGCGCGGCGTCCTGCTGCCGCTCAGAGCGACGGTCGGACTCGGTGGCCTGGCGTCGCAGCTCGCGGACCTCCTTGGCGCGGCGTGCCTTGGCGCGGGTGCCGACGGCGAGCAACCAGAGCCCGCTCGTCGCCGCGGCCAGGGTGATCCCCCCGACGACGAACAGCCAGATCGGGGTGATCTCGACGTTGAGCACGCCGTGGGAGATGGCGACGGGGTCCATGCCCTGGGTGGCGAGCCACATGTAGATCACCACGCGAGCGCCACAAGCAGGAGGATGACACCGAAGACAACCATGACGGTCCTTTCGTGAGCGGCGGGCGGTCCGCGTCCGGCAGGGCCGGGCGGGTCCCCCTGGGCGCAGAGAGTACCGCAGCCGGCCCGGCTGCTCGGCCGGTCGACCCCGCTCGGCTAACGGGCGGGGACCACCACGGTGCGCTCGCTCAGCAGGTGGTCCAGCACCGCGATCGCGCCCCGCTTGTCCAACGGTTCGTTGCCGTTGCCGCACTTGGGAGACTGCACGCACCCCGGGCAGCCGTCGGTGCAGCCGCAGGATCCGATCAGGTCGCGTGTGGCCGTCAGCCACTCCGCAGCCTCAGTGAAGGCACGCCGGCTGAAGCCCGCGCCCCCCGGGTAACCGTCGTAGACCATGACCGTCGGCAGCCCGGTGTCGGGGTGCAGGGCGGTCGAGACGCCGCCGATGTCCCACCGGTCGCACGTGGCCAGCAGCGGGAGCATGCCGATCGAGGCGTGCTCCGCGGCGTGCAGCGCCCCCGGCACGCCCGCTTCACCGACCCCGGCCAGGGCCAGCTCCTCCAGCGGCAGCGTCCACCACACGGCCTGGGTGACCAGGGTGCGTGAAGGCAGGTCGAGCGGATGCGTGCCGATCACCGTGCCGTCGCTCAGCACCCGCTGGAAGGAGGTGACCTGGGTGGTGACCTCGACCCGGCCCGAGGCCAGCGTGGCCGCCCCCCACGGCTGCACGACGGAGGTCTCCCGGATGACGAAGGTGCTCTCGCTCCGTGCCCGGGTGCTCCATCCCGGATCGCCCGCGACCACCAGCGCCACCGATGCGTCGAGGTCGAGCTCGGTGACGACGTGGGGCTCGCCCTGGTGCACATAGACCGCGCCCTCGTGGACGGTGCTCAGCGCACGCGCCTCGTCGACGGTGCCGAGCACCCTGCCGCTGCGGCCGTCGACGATCTGCACGGTCTGCCCGACGCCACGCAGCGCGACGTGGTCGCTGGCCCGGTCCGGGCGGGCCCAGTACCACCCCGTGGGGCGTGCCCGGAGGATCCCACCGACCATTAGCTGCTCGGCCAGGCCTGCCAGACCGGGGCCGAACCACCGCGCGTCCTCGGGGGTGAGCGGCAGCTCGGCCGCGGCCGCAGCGAGGTGCGGCCCCAGGACGTAGGGGTTCTCCGGGTCCAGGACGCAGTTCTCCACCGGCTCGTCGAAGACGAGCTCCGGGTGCTGCAGCAGGTAGCTGTCCAGCGGGTCGTCGGAGGCGACCAGGACGGCCAGGGACGAGGCGCCGCGGCGACCGGCGCGGCCCACCTGCTGCCAGAAGGAGGCTCGGGTCCCCGGCCAGCCGGCGATGACGACGGCGTCGAGCCCGGCGATGTCGATGCCCAGCTCCAGCCCGCTGGTCGCCGCCAGGCCCATCACGGTGCGGTCGCGCAGCGAGGACTCCAGGGCGCGGCGCTCCTCCGGCAGGTAGCCCCCGCGGTAGCCGGCGACCTGGGGCGCCGCGCTCCCGGAGCACGAGGCCGCCCTCGCCTCCAACGCCTCCCGCGCCCGCGCTGCGACGTGCTCCACCCCGACCCGGGAGCGGGCGAAGGCGACGGTCTGCACGCCCGCTCCCACGAGATCGGCCAGCAGGTCGGCCGTCTCGGTGGCGGTTCCGCGCCGCCGTCCGTCGTCGGTGCGGCCGGGATCCCAGAGCGCGACGACCCGCTCGCGGCGGGGTGAGGCGTCCGCGGTCACCGCGGTGACCTCCTGTCCGACGAGAGCACTCGCGAGCTCGTCCGGCGCGGCCACGGTGGCCGAGGCCAGGATCACCGTCGGCTCTGCGCCGTAGCGCGCCGCGACCCGCAGCAGCCGACGGAGCACCGCCGAGACGTGGGCGCCGAAGACCCCGCCGTAGACGTGGCACTCGTCGACCACGACATACCGCAGCGCCCGCAGGAAGGGCGCCCAGCGCTCGTGCCCCGGGAGCAGCGTGTGGTGCAGGAGGTCGGGGTTGGTGAGGACGTAGTGGGCGTGCTCCCGGATCCACCGGCGCTCCTCGCCCGGGGTGTCGCCGTCGAGCCGGGCGACCCGCACGCCGGGCACGGCGAGCGTGTGGAGCCGTGCCTCCTGGTCCGCGCCGAGGGCCTTGGTCGGGGCGAGGTAGAGCGCCGTCGCGCCGCGGCCGGTGACCGCTCCCGTGCCCTCGCTGAGAGCTGTGAGAACCGGAAGCAGGTAGCCCAGCGACTTGCCAGAGGCCGTGCCGGTCGCGACCACCACGTGCCGCCCCGCGTGGGCGAGCTCGGCGACCGTGCCCTGATGCTCCCAGAGCGTGTGGATGCCCTCGCCGTGGAGCGCCGCGGTGACGGTCGGCGCGCACCACGTGGGCCAGGGGACCACCCTGCCCTCGCGCGCCGGCACGGTGCGGACGTGCACCAGCCGGTCGGCCCGGGCACCGCGGGACAGGTGCTCCAGGACGGCCCGCGGGTCGACGTCGGTCTGCTCCAGGTGGTCCATCTCGTGACCCACGCTACGCCGGGCCGCCGACCTACCCGCTGCGCATCGCGGCGGGTGCTAGGAGTTGGGGCCGGTGATCACTAGAGTGATCACATCCGACCGATGTCCCGCGGGTCCGTCCGCGCCATCGCCCGCAACGGTGCGGGCCGTCCCAGGAGGCACACATGTCCCCAGTCGCTGCCGCGAGCGAGGTCTCGCTCTCGGGTGCCGACACCTCGATCGTCATCGTGGTGCTGTGCATCGCCCTCGTCGCCCTCGTCATGGGGTTCATGTTCCGCCGGGAGGTGCTGGCGACCTCCCCCGGCTCGGGCTCGATGCAGGAGATCGGCAGCGCCGTCCAGGAGGGCGCGTCGGCCTACCTGGGGCGGCAGTTCCGCACCCTCGCCATCTTCGCGGTCGTCGCCTTCGTGCTCCTCCTGGCGCTGCCCGCGGACGACATGATGATACGGATCGGCCGGTCCGTCGCCTTCCTCCTCGGCGCCGGCTTCTCGGCCTTCATCGGATGGCTCGGCATGAACCTCGCGACCGCCGCGAACATGCGGGTCGCCGAGGCGGCGCGCACCACGGGCCGGGACGACGGCATGCGGATCGCCTTCCGCACCGGAGGCACCGTCGGGATGGCCACCGTCGGCCTGGGCCTGCTCGGCGCGGCGGTCGTCGTGCTCGTCTACCAGGGCGACGCCGCCAAGGTGCTCGAGGGCTTCGGCTTCGGCGCGGCCCTGCTCGCGATGTTCATGCGCGTCGGCGGCGGCATCTTCACCAAGGCGGCCGACGTCGGCGCCGACCTCGTCGGCAAGGTCGAGGCCGGCATCCCCGAGGACGACCCCCGCAACGCGGCCACCATCGCCGACAACGTGGGTGACAACGTCGGGGACTGCGCGGGCATGGCGGCCGACCTCTTCGAGTCGTATGCCGTCACCCTCGTGGCGGCGCTCATCCTCGGCACCGCCGCGCTCGGCGCCGAGGGTGGCCTCGTCTTCCCGCTGGTCATCCCGGCCATCGGCGTCATCACCGCGATCATCGGCGTCTTCATCACCAAGGCCCGGGCCGGGGAGAACGGCCTGCAGGCCATCAACCGCAGCTTCTACATCTCCGCGGCCATCGCGGCCGTCGCCTCGGTCATCGCGGCCTTCGTCTTCCTGCCGGCATCGCTGGACGTCACCGGCGGGTTCGCGCTGCAGGACGGGTCGGCCGGCGGGGAGCAGATCAACGCCGCCGTGGGCGGGGCCGCCTCCGTCGTCATCGGCATCGTGCTGGCCGCCTTCATCCTCTGGCTGACCGGCTACTTCACCGGCACCGAGACCAAGCCCACCAACGACGTGGCGCGCACCTCGCTCACCGGCCCGGCCACCGTCGTGCTCTCCGGCATCGGGGTCGGCCTGGAGTCCGCGGTCTACACCGCGGTCACCATCGCGGCGGCGATCTTCGCGATCTTCACCCTCGGCGGCGGCTCGCTCATCGTCTCGCTCTTCTTCGTGGCGCTCGCCGGGTGCGGGCTGCTCACGACGGTCGGCGTCATCGTGGCGATGGACACCTTCGGCCCCGTCTCCGACAACGCCCAGGGCATCGCCGAGATGTCGGGCGACGTCGATGGCGAGGCGGCCCAGATCCTCACCGAGCTGGACGCGGTCGGCAACACGACCAAGGCGATCACCAAGGCATCGCGATCGCGACCGCGGTGCTCGCGGCCACGGCGCTCTTCGGCTCCTACCTGGACGCCATCCTGCAGGCGCTGGAGACTGCCGGCGACGCCAGCGGCGAGGTGCTCCAGTCCTTCCTCGTCTTCGACCCGCGCGCGCTGGTGGGCGTCCTCATCGGCGGCGCCGTCGTCTTCCTCTTCTCCGGCCTGGCGATCAACGCCGTCACCCGGGCCGCGGGCGCCATCGTCTTCGAGGTCCGTCGGCAGTTCCGGGAGAAGCCGGGGATCATGGACTACAGCGAGAAGCCGGAGTATGCCCGCGTCGTGGACATCTGCACCCGCGACTCGCTGCGCGAGCTCGCCACCCCGGGCCTGCTCGCGGTCTTCGCCCCGATCGCCGTCGGCTTCGGGCTCGGGGTCGGGGCCCTGGCTGGCTACCTCGCCGGGGCGATCGGCACCGGCGTCCTCATGGCGGTCTTCCTCGCCAACGCGGGCGGCGCCTGGGACAACGCCAAGAAGATCGTCGAGGACGGCAACTTCGGCGGCAAGGGCACGCCCGCGCACGAGGCGACCGTCATCGGTGACACCGTCGGCGACCCGTTCAAGGACACCGCGGGCCCGGCCATCAACCCGCTCATCAAGGTGATGAACCTCGTCGCCCTGCTCATCGCGCCGGCCATCATCGGCCTCACCTACGGCGACGGCGCCAACGACCTGGTCCGCTGGGGCATCGCACTCGTCGCGATGGCCGTGATCGTGGGGGCCGTGATGGTCTCCAAGCGGCGCGACATCGCCATCGGCGAGAGCGAGCCGGCACGGGCGGTGGAGAGCTGAGCCTCCCGCCGCCGGGGAGCGGCGACGGCGCGGCGCTCGCCGACCTGCGGGCCGACCTGGAGGCTGCCGACTACACCGTCGACCGGCTCGCGCAGGTGCTGGGGCCGGTGGCCGTGGCGGCGCTGCACCGGGAGCAGCCGTTGCCCGCGCTGCGGGCCACCGAGGGGTCCGAGGACCCGGTGGCCGTGCTGTGCCGGCTGTTCGCCCTGGGCGTTCGCGTCGCGGCTCGCGAGCTGGACCGCGCCCTGCCCCGGACCGGTGCCGCGGGACTGCTGGCCCTCCGGCTGGTGGCGCGGCACCAGGACGGCTCGGACCTGGTCGCCGCCTGCGACCTGCGTCCCTACGCGACCGAGCAGGAGCGGTGGTGGGTGGTCTCGGACCGCTCCGAGATGGCGACCGGCGGTCCGCTCCCGACCGACCACGTCCTCGGGATCGGCGGTGCCTCGACCACCCTGTCGAGCTGGACCCCACGCCCCCGGGTCGAGCGCGCGCTCGACATCGGCACCGGCAGCGGCGTCCAGGTGCTGCACCTGGCCGGGCACGCGGCATACCTCGTCGCGACCGATCTCTCGGAGCGGGCGCTGCGCTTCGCCCGCTTCACCCTCGACCTCAACGGGGTCGACGCGGACCTGCGCCCCGGCAGCCTGCTGGACCCGGTCGCCGACGAGCAGTTCGACCTCGTCGTGAGCAACCCGCCCTTCGTCGTCACCCCGCGCGACCCGGACGTGCCGGTCTACGAGTACCGCGACGGCGGGCAGGCCGGGGACGCGCTGGTGGCCGGGCTGGTGCGGGACCTGGCCGCACACCTGCGTCCCGGGGGGATCGGACAGCTCCTGGCCAACTGGGAGCTGGGGCCGCAGGAGGCATGGACCGACCACGTCGGGGCGTGGTTCGACGGGACCGGGCTGGACGCGTGGGTGGTGCAGCGTGAGGAGCAGGACGTGGCCGACTACGCCGAGACCTGGATCCGCGACGGTGGGCACCAGCCGGGCACGGCCGACTTCGACGCGATGTATGCCGCGTGGCTCGACGACTTCGCGCACCGGGGCGTGGAGCGGCTGGGTTTCGGGGTGGTCACCGTGCAGCGTCCGCTCACCGGGCGCGAGTCGTGGACCGACCTCATGGACGTGCGCGCCCCGGTCGCCAGCCCGATGGGGCCTGCCGTGCTGGCCGGTCTGCGTGCCAGGACGTGGCTGGCCGAGCACGACGACGACGCGCTCCTGGACACCGCCTGGCAGGTGGCGCCGGACGTCACCGAGGAGCGGATCGGCGTGCCCGGTGGCGACGACCCGCAGGTCATCCAGGTGCGTCAGGGCGACGGGCTGCGCCGGACCGTGCGGCTCGACACGCTCGGGGCCGGCCTCGTCGGTGCTTGCGACGGGGAGCTGACCGCCCGACAGCTGTGTGCTGGTCTCGCGGTGCTCACCGAGCAGGAGCCCGGCACGATCCACACCGCGGTGCTGCCGACCCTGCGCGACCTGGTCAGGGACGGCCTGCTGCGCTGAGGGAGATCAGCGCGCCTGGCCGAAGCGGTAGGCGGAGCGGGCGATGAAGAACTGCCGGCCCAGCTCGGAGCTGCGGCAGGTCACCCCGTCCTCGCTGGACTGGCAGGAGGCGCCCTCGACGGCGAGCGTCCGGCCGTACTCCAGCACCGCGGCGTCGGTGTCCTCCACGCCGGTGGTCGGCGCGCCCACCTCGTCGGCCCACCACCCGCCGGCGACGGCACCGGCGGCGGGGGCCAGCGGCTCGGGCGGGCAGGTCCAGACCCCGCCGGCGTCGGTGAGCACCATGGCGTCGGCCGAGGCGACGTCGCAGTCCCCGAGGCTGTCGTCGACGAGGTGCTCGGCGTTGGCGTCGTAGGTCTTGTCCAGCAGCTGACAGGTGGCGCTCGGGCCGTTGAGCACGCAGGCGATGTTGCCGCTGGGCGTCACGAAGGCGGCGCTGTCGCCCTGCACGGTGATCGTCCCGCCGTCCTCGCTGACGCTGCGGTCCCCGGCCGCGGGCTGGATGTCGGCCGGCTCCGTGGGCGGCGGTGCCGGCTCGGCCTCCTCCTCGCTCTCGCCGGAGGCCTCACCCTCGGCGGCGTCGTCGGTCTGGTCCTCGGACCCCGACCCCTGAGCACCCTCCTGCTCGCCCTGGGTGCTCGCCCCGCCGTCGGGCGTGTCCTGCCCGCCGTCCTCGCCGTCGCACCCGGTGAGCAGCACCGCCGCGACCGCCAGGGCCGCAGCGCCGGGGCGCAGCCGCCGTGCACCGTGCATACCTGTCCTCCGCCTCGAGCCGCGAGCCGTCATGAGAAGTCAGCGTAGCCGTTGGCCGTGCATGCGTTACGGTGCTGCCCGAGGTCCCCGTGTCGGGCGTCGCGACGAATCCGCGGCACACGGGGCGAAGGAGCGCACGCGTGGCACCAGGCAGCAAGCTCGTCATCGTCGAGTCGCCGGCGAAGGCGCAGAAGATCGGGGAGTACCTCGGCACGGACTTCCGGGTGGACGCGAGCGTCGGCCACATCCGCGACCTGCCCAATCCCTCCGAGCTCCCCGCCGACATGAAGAAGGGGCCCTACGGCAAGTTCGCCATCGCCGTCGAGGACGGCTTCGACCCCTACTACGTCGTGGACGGTGACAAGAAGAAGAAGGTCACCGAGCTGAGGCGTGCGCTCAAGGACGCCGACGAGCTCTTCCTCGCGACCGACGAGGACCGCGAGGGGGAGGCCATCGCGTGGCACCTGCTCGAGGTGCTCAAGCCCAAGGTGCCGGTGCGGCGGATGGTCTTCCACGAGATCACCAAGGAGGCCATCCAGCGCGCTGTCAACGACACCCGCGAGCTGGACACCGACCTCGTCGACGCCCAGGAGAGCCGACGCATCCTGGACCGGCTCTACGGCTACGAGGTGTCGCCGGTCCTCTGGCGCAAGGTCAAGCAGGGGCTCTCCGCCGGCCGCGTGCAGTCGGTCGCCACCCGGCTCGTCGTCGAGCGTGAGCGGGAGCGGATGGCCTTCAAGGTCGCCTCCTACTGGGACGTCGAGGGGGAGTTCGCCCCGGGCGGCAACAGCGGCCAGGGCTTCGAGGCCAAGCTCACCGGCGTCGACGGCTCCAAGGTCGCCAGCGGCCGCGACTTCGCCGACGACGGCACGCTCAAGACCAAGAACGCCGTGCAGCTCGACGCGGCGGCGGCCGAGGCGATCGCCGCCGGCACCCGCGAGGCCGACGTCGTCGTGCGCGAGGTCTCGGAGAAGCCCTACACCCGCCGTCCGTCCGCGCCGTTCACCACCTCCACGCTGCAGCAGGAGGCCTCGCGCAAGCTGCGGATGAACAGCCAGAGCACGATGCGCACCGCGCAGCGGCTCTACGAGAACGGCTACATCACCTACATGCGCACCGACTCGACCAACCTGTCGAGCCAGGCGGTCAGCGCCGCTCGGAGCCAGGCGCGCGACATGTACGGCGCCGACTTCGTGCCGGAGAGCCCGCGGGTCTACGGCAAGAAGTCCAAGAACGCGCAGGAGGCGCACGAGGCCATCCGGCCCGCCGGTGACTCCTTCCGCACCCCGGCCCAGGTCGCGGGGGAGATCCGCGGCGGGGAGTACGCCCTCTACGAGCTGATCTGGAAGCGCACCGTCGCCTCCCAGATGGCCGACGCCAAGGGGTCGACCGCCAGCGTCAAGCTCACCGCCACCCTGCCGGAGGGCACGAGCGCCGGCGGCACGGCATACTCCAGCGCGGAGTTCTCCGCCTCCGGCACCGTCATCACCTTCCGCGGCTTCCTCGCGGCCTACGAGGAGGGCCGCGACGAGAGCCGCTACGGCGAGGACAGCGCGATGGGTATGCGCCTGCCGAAGCTGAGCGAGGGGGTCGCGCTGGAGACGCTGCGCGCCGAGGCGCAGGGGCACCAGACCAGCCCGCCGGCGCGCTACACCGAGGCGACCCTGGTCAAGGCGCTGGAGGAGCGCGGCATCGGCCGCCCGTCCACGTATGCCGCGACCGTCGGCACCATCCAGGACCGCGGCTACGTGCACAGCCGGGGCTCGGCGCTGGTCCCGACGTGGCTCGCCTTCGCCGTGACCCAGCTGCTGGAGCAGCACTTCCCGCGGCTCGTGGACTACGACTTCACGGCCTCGATGGAGACCGACCTGGACCGGATCGCGAACGGCGAGGAGCAGCGCGTCGCCTGGCTCCAGCGCTTCTACTTCGGTGACCAGGCGACCTCGACCGAGGGCCTGCGCGACCTCGTGGCCGACCTCGGCGAGATCGACGCCCGCGCGATCTCGGCCGTCACCACGAGCGACGGCACCGTCGTGCGGGTCGGCCGCTACGGTCCCTACGTCGAGCTGCCCGGCGAGGACGGCGAGAGCCCGCGCCGTGCCACCGTGCCCGACGAGATCGCGCCGGACGAGATGACCGCGGCCAAGGCCGAGGAGCTGCTCGCGGCCGCGGCCGACGACGGCCGAGTGCTCGGCACCGATCCCGAGACCGGGCGCGAGATCGTCGCGAAGAACGGCCGCTACGGTCCCTACGTCACCGAGGTCATCGAGGACGAGGAGGGCGACGGCGGCGGCAAGGGTGCGAAGAAGAAGGCGAAGGTCAAGCCGCGCACCGGCTCGCTGTTCCAGGGCATGGACCTCGCGACCATCGAGCTGGACCAGGCGCTGCGTCTGCTGTCGCTGCCCCGCGTGGTCGGCCAGGACGCGGAGGGTGTCGACATCACCGCCCAGAACGGTCGCTACGGGCCCTACCTCAAGAAGGGCACCGACAGCCGCTCGCTGGAGACCGAGGCGCAGATCTTCGACATCACGCTGGAGGAGGCGCTGGCGATCTACGCCCAGCCCAAGCAGCGCGGCCGGGGTGCGGCCAAGCCGCCGCTGGCCGAGTTCGGCGAGGACCCGGTCTCGAAGAAGAAGGTCGTCGTCAAGGACGGCCGGTTCGGGCCCTACGTCACCGACGGGGAGACCAACGCGACCCTGCGTCGCGGCGACGACCCCGAGACGCTCACCGAGGAGCGGGCCTTCGAGCTCATCGCCGAGAAGCGCTCCAAGGGACCGACCACGCGCAAGAAGACCACCCGCAAGGCGCCGGCGAAGAAGAAGGCCCCGGCGAAGAAGTCCTGAGGGTGGGCGCACCCGGCCCCCGGGCTCGTCAGCGGGAGGCCGTCTCCATCTCGCGCGGGGCCAGGCGCGCCTCGAGCAGCGCCTGGTCCAGGTCGGCGATGAGGTCCTCGGGCGCCTCCAGGCCCACGGACAGCCGGAGTATGCCGGCGCCCGGCTTGGCCTCGTCGGCCACCGGACGGTGGGTGAGGGCGGCCGGGTGCTGGATGAGCGAGTCCACCCCGCCGAGGGAGACCGCGTGCGTGATGAGTCGGCAGGAGCCCGCCACCGCGGCGGCCGCCTCGTAGCTGCCGAGGTCGAAGGCCAGCACCGCACCGGGACCGGCCATCTGGCGGCCGATCAGCCGGGTCGGGTCGCCGTCGGCGCCGGGGTAGAAGACCTGCTCGACGCCCGGGTTTCCCCGCAGCCACCGGACGAGGACCTGGGCGCCCTCCTGCTGCGCCCGCACCCGCAGGGGCAGGGTCTGCAGACCGCGGTGGGCGAGGTAGGCGGACAGCGGGTGGAGCACGGCGCCGGTCACGGCGCGCACCGGGCGGATGCGCTGCGCCCAGGCCTCGGACGTGACCACGGCCCCCGCCAGCACGTCTCCGTGCCCGGCGAGGAACTTCGTCACCGAGTGCATGACCAGCGTCGCGCCGAGCTCGAGCGGGCGCTGCAGCACCGGCGTCGCGAAGGTGTTGTCGACCAGCACCGGCACGTCGCCGGCGGCGGCGACGACGGCCTGCAGGTCGACGAGGTCGAGGGTGGGGTTGGCCGGGGTCTCCACGACGACCAGCCCGGTGTCTGGCTCGAGCGCGGCAGCCACCCCGTCCGCGTCCGTCCACGTGACGCGGGTGCCGAGCATCCCCGTGGCCAGCAGGTGGTCCGAACCGCCGTAGAGCGGCCGGACCGCGACGACGTGCGGGGTCCCGGCGCCGACGCAGGCGAGCAGGACGGCGCTCAGGGTCGCCATGCCGGAGGCGAAGGCGATGCCGGCCTCGCCCCCCTCGAGCTCGGCCAACGCGTCCTCGAAGCGCGCCACCCCGGGGCTCCAGAGCCGCTGGTAGACCGCTGACTGCCCCTCGAGCCGCTGGCCCCCGCCGGCCATCTGGTCGTAGGCCTCGCCACCGCTCTCGACGTCCGGCAGCGGGTAGGTGCTGGACAGGTCGATCGGGGGCACGTGCACGCCGAGGGCGGTGAGGTCGGCGCGACCCGCGTGCACGGCGCGGGTGTCGAGGTCGGGGTGCTGCGGTGTCATGGACCCAGGATGCAGAATCTGCGTGTTCCAGTCAAGATCGACGGTGGATCTACGTCGATATAACCATGAACCGGGGATAACTGCGTATATGGAGGAGATCTGCCGCAGGTCTGGCGGGACGAGCACACCTGCCCCTAGAGTCAGGTCTCGATCGGCGGAGGGTAAGCGGATGACGGTCTCTTTGCGGAGGTCGACGGCGGATCGGCCGATGGTGGTCGTGGTCGCCGCGACCCGGCGCGAGCGCGAGCGGCTGCTCGCGAGCCTGCCCGGCGACGTCGCCGTGGTGCTGGCCACCTCCCGCGAGAACGCCGCGGACTTGCTGCGCTCGGGTGCGGGGGGTGCGGCATACCCGTCGCGAGGGATCGGCGTCGACCTCGACGCCGAGCACCGCACCGTGGTGTGGGGTGGGCGCGTCCTGCGGCTGACGCCCCTGGAGTTCGAGACCCTGGGTCTGCTCAGCTCGGACCACCAGCACGTCTGGTCGATCGCCGAGCTGACCCGGGACGTGTGGGCGACCGGCTACGTCGGCGACGGGGCGCAGGTGCGCTCGGTCATCAAGAGGCTGCGCCGCAAGCTGGCCCTGGCCGGTACGCCCCTGGAGATCCGGACCGTCCGCGGGGCCGGCTTCCAGGCGGTCTGCACCGTCGCCGACCAGGGCCGCACGCCCGAGCCGATTGCCCCATAACTGCCCCGGTCCGCCCGTTGTCGCCGGCCGCGACACTCCCTAGTCTCAGCACCACCCACAGGGGTGAGCAGTGCTGACCGGGAGGCGGACGACATGGGTGCAGGGGTATGGCGCAGGGTGGTCGCGGGGATCGGCGGGACGGGGTTGCTGCTCAGCGGCGCGCTCGTCGCCTCCCCGGTGCAGGCGGCCCCGGCGCCGGACGCGCAGGACAAGATCGAGCAGGCGCTGGCCCAGGAGTTCGAGCAGGAGGAGCGGGTCGACTTCTGGGTGCGCCTGGGGGAGCGGGCCGACCTGAGCCCGTTCCAGGACGTCCGTGACTGGGGGGCCCGCGGCCAGGGGGTCTACGACGCCCTGACCAGCACCGCGCAGGACAGCCAGCAGGACGTGCTGCGGCGGCTCGACGAGGCGGGCGCCACCTACGAGTCCCACTGGATCACCAACGCGGTCCACGTCACCGGTGGGTCCCAGGACCTGGCCCTGGAGCTCGCCGGGGAGCGCGAGGTCGAGGGGATCTACCCGACGGTGTCCTACGAGCTCCCTGAGGTGGAGCCCGCCCCCTCCGACCTTCCCGCACCGGCGGCGGTGGAGTGGGGCGTCGCCGACATCAACGCCGACGACGTCTGGGCCGAGTACGGCGTGGCCGGGGAGGGGATCGTCGTCGGCTCGATCGACACCGGGGCGCAGTTCGACCACCCGGCGCTGGTGGGGGCATACCGCGGCAACAACGGGGACGGGACCTTCGACCACGACTACAACTGGTTCGACGCCGCGGGGGTGTCCCCGGACGAGCCGGTGGACCTCGAGGGCCACGGGTCCCACGTCACCGGCACCATGGTCGGTGACGACGGCGGTGACAACCAGATCGGCGTCGCCCCGGGGGCGCGCTGGATCTCCGCCAACGGCTGCTGCCCCACCGACGAGGCGCTCATCAGCTCGGGAGAGTGGATGCTGGCCCCGACCCGGACCGACGGCTCCGACCCCGACCCAGCGATGCGGCCGCACGTCATCAACAACTCCTGGGGCACGACGTCGCCCTCCGACGACCCCTTCATGGAGGACGTCTCGCTCGCCTGGGCCGCGGCGGGCCAGTTCGGGGTGTGGGCCAACGGCAACATCGGGCCGGGCTGCGAGAGCTCGGGATCGCCCGGCAGCCGCATCATCAACTACTCGGTCGGCAACTACGACGCGGCGCACGAGATCAACCCGACGTCCAGCCGCGGGACCGGTCAGGACGGGGAGACCAAGCCCAACATCTCGGCGCCCGGCACGGCAGTGCGCTCCTCGGTGCCCGGCAACGGCTACGCCTCCTACTCGGGCACCTCGATGGCCTCGCCGCACGTGGCGGGGGCGATCGCGCTGCTGTGGGCCAGCTCCCCGCAGCTCGTGGGTGACGTCGAGACGACCACGTCCCTGCTCGACGGGACCGCTACGGACAACCCGGACGACCAGTGCGGTGGCACCGACGAGGACAACAACGTCTTCGGCGAGGGCCGGCTCGACGCCCTGGCCCTGCTCGACGCCGCACCCCGGGGACCGGTCGGTGTGGTCGAGGGGACGGTGACCGACGCGGCGACCGGTGAGCCGCTGGCCGGCGTCGAGGTCGAGGTCGCCGGCCCGGTGGAGCGGATGCTCTCCACCGACGGGGAGGGCGCCTACCAGGCCCTCGTCAGCGCCGGGGACTACTCCCTGACCGCCTCCCGCTTCGGCTGGCTGGAGCAGTCCGCCGACGTCACCGTGCCCGAGGACGGGACGGCCACCCAGGACTTCGCCCTCGAGCCCGCGCAGACGGCCACGGTCAGCGGCACCGTCACCGACGGCTCCGGCGCGGGCTTCCCGCTCTACGCCCAGGTGTCGGTGGCCGGCCAGTCGCTCGCCACCTTCACCGACCCCCTCGACGGCGGGTATGCCCTCGAGGTCCCGGTCGGCGAGGAGGTGCGCCTCGAGGCCGTGGTGCAGTACCCGGGCTATGAGGTGGTCGAGCAGGACGTGCTCGTCGAGGCCGACACGGTGGTCGACCTCTCGCCCACGGTGCTGCCCGACTCGTGCACGGCACCCGGCTACACCGCCAGTGACAGCGTCGTCCTCGCGGAGAGCTTCGACGCCGGGGTGCTGCCCGACGGGTGGGAGATCGAGGACAACCTGGACAACGGCCAGGTCTGGGCCGTGGACGAGGACGGCGGCGGCACCGGCAACCTCACCGGCGGCGAGGGTGCCTTCGCCTACGTCAACTCCGACGCCTACGGCCCCGACGGGGAGCAGGACACGTCCCTGGTCTCGCCGGTCATGGACCTCAGCGGCCTGGAGAACCCGAGTGTCAGCTTCGCCCAGGCCTACATCCCGCTCGGCGACATCGCCGACCTCGACGTCAGCACCGACGGCGGCGAGAGCTGGACCACGGTGTCGACCTGGACGACCCCGCAGGAGGGTGTCGAGGTGAGGGTGCCGCTCCCGATGGCGCAGGGCGAGGCGGACGTGCGGCTCCGGTGGCACTACCACGAGGCCGTGTGGGCGTTCTTCTGGCAGGTCGACGACATCGTCGTCGGCTCCCGCAGCTGCGACCCGACCGGTGACGGCGGGTATGTCGTGGGCTCGGTGTCCGCCTCGGCGGATGGCTCCGCGGTGAGCGGCGCCGCCGTGACCAGCCTGGACGTGCCGGAGGACCGCGGCACCAGCCGGGACACCCCGGCGGACGAGGGCCAGGACGACGGCTTCTACTGGCTGTTCAGCAGCGTGTCCGGCGAGCACCCCTTCGAGGCCACGGCGCGCGGCTACGGCGCGGCCACGCAGGACGTCGACGTCGAGCAGGGCGGTGCGGTCCGCGCCGACTTCGTGCTCGATGGCGGGCTGCTGGAGCTCGACCCGGGTCTCATCGAGACCGAGGTCGAGCTGGGTGAGGACTCCGAGACCGTGGACCTGACCGTGACCAACAGCGGCACCGGCCCGGCCGAGGTCACGCTGGAGGAGGTGCGCGGTGACGCCACGCTGCTCCGCGCCGACGGCCGGCGGGTCACCGCGACCGGCGAGGACGCCGCGGCGGGCGCCCCGACCCGGACCGTGGACGTCGAGCCGCGGGTCGGGGCATACCTCACGGCCGACGACGCGCCGGCCGGTGAGCCGGTCATGCGGCCGCACGAGGAGCCGTGGACCGAGCTCGCGCCCGTGCCGGCCACGATCGTGGACCATCGCGTGGTCGAGATCGACGGGGCCTGGCACAGCTTCGGCGGCTTCGACGGCACCGAGCCCACGACCGCCCACTACCGCTACGACGCGGCCACGATGGAGTGGACGGCGGGCGCCGACCTACCGCTGCCCCTCATGGCTCCGACGGCCGGGGTGGTAGACGGCCGGATCGTCGCGGCCGGCGGCTGGGACGACGTGGGGAACACCCGCAGCGAGGCCTACGTCTACGGGCCCGAGGACGACGCCTGGACCCAGGTCGCGGACGCCCCCGTCGCGGTCGCCTGGGCCGGCCAGGCCACGCTCGACGGGATGCTCTACTCCGTCGGCGGGTGCACCACCGGCGACTGCGACCCGACGACCGCCAGCACGGCGGCCTACGACCCGGCCACGGACACCTGGACCGCCCTGGCGGACTACCCCCGCCCGGTGGCCTTCCCGTCCTGCGCGGGCCTCGACGGACGGGTGGTCTGCGCCGGCGGGATCGGCGACGGCGGCCAGTCCACCACCGAGACGTATGCCTACGACCCGGTGGCGGACGCCTGGACGCAGGTCGCGACGCGCCGGTGGACGCCTGGGGCTCGGCCTACGCCGGGGCCGACGACCAGCTGATCGTCACCGGTGGGCTCCAGCAGGGCGCGATCAGCAACGACGCCTTCTCCTACGACGCGGCGGCGGACGACTGGGCCGACCTGCCGAACCCCAACAACCCCGCCTTCCGCGGGGCCGGGGCGTGTGGCTTCGTCATGGTCGGAGGTCAGAGCGAGGCAGGGTTCAGCGACGTCGTCGAGCTCCTGCCCGGCTACGACCTGTGCGGCGACGGCCCGGTCGACGTGCCGTGGCTGTCGCTGAGCGAGACCGAGCTGTCCCTGGCGGCCGGCGAGTCGGCCACGGTGCAGGTCACGACCACGGGTGAGGTGGCGCAGCCCGGGCTCTACACCGCCGGAGTCTCGGCGGAGGGCGGTATGCCGGGCACGGCGCGACCACCGAGGTCGAGATGACCGTGCTCCCGCCGGCCACGTGGGGCAAGCTCACCGGGCTGGTGGCCGGGGACGACTGCGCCGGCACCACCGACCCGCTGGCCGGCGCGACCGTCGACGCCTCACCGACGCGGGGAGAGGGCCCGAGGTGGCGCTGGGTCACCGACGACGAGGGACGGTATGCCCGCTGGATCGACACCCGGGTCGGCGAGCTGGAGCTCATCGCCTCGGCGGTGGAGCACCTGCCCGAGTCCGAGCTCGTGGAGCCACTCCGCGGTGAGGTGGTGGAGCAGGACTTCGCGCTGCTGCACGAGGACTGCGACACCGACCCCGGCCCGATCCACCCCGAGGTGGTCCGGGTGGCCGGTGAGGACCGCTACGGCACCGCCGTCGAGCTGTCGCAGGCCTACGACCCCGGCGTGGGTGCGGTCTTCCTGGCCACGGGTGCCGACTACCCGGACGCCTGGCCGGGGCCGCCCTGGCCGGCAGCACGCAGGTGCCCGTCCTGCTGACCAAGTCCGACGGCCTGCCCGCCGTGACCGCGGCCGAGCTGGAGCGGCTGGACCCCGGTGAGCTGGTCGTGCTCGGCGGCGACGGTGCGGTCGAGGACGCCGTGGTGGAGGCGGCGGCCGAGGCGGCCGACGCCCCGGCGCGACGGCTCGCCGGACGGGACCGGTATGCCACGGCGGCGCTGGTCGCGGCGGAGTTCGGCTCGGCGGAGACGGCCTACGTGGCCACCGGCCGCGACTTCCCCGACGCGCTCGCCGGTGCGGCGCGGGCGGGTGCCGTGGACGCGCCGGTCCTGCTCGTGCGGCCGGACTCGGTGCCGGGCAGCACCGAGCAGGCGCTGGTCGACCTCGGGGTCGAGCAGATCGTCGTGCTCGGGGGGACTGGCGTGATCGAGGACGGCGTCGAGACGGAGCTCGAGGAGTTCGGCGAGGTGGATCGGGTGTCGGGTGGTGACCGCTTCGGCACGGCCGCCCTCATCGCGCAGGACTACCCGACCGCGGCGGAGGTCTACGTCGCCAGCGGCCAGGACTGGCCGGACGCGCTCGCGGGTGCGGCGGCCGCGGGCGCCCAGGACGCCCCCCTGCTGCTCGTGCGGCAGGGCTCGGTGCCCCCGGCGACGTGGACCGCGCTGGAACGCCTCCAGCCCGGCCTCATCAGCGTCCTCGGCGGGGAGATGGCCGTGGCCGACACCGTCCTGGAGGAGCTGCGCACGCTGGAGTGACCTCCCCTCGGACCGCAGCCCGGCCGCTGCCCACCCCTCACGGCCGGGCTGCGCCATCTGCGGCGCGGGCAGGCATACTGTGCTGCGTGCCGAAGAATCCTCGTGACGACAAGCCGCTCGACGACACCGACCTCGCCCTCGTCCGCCTCCTGGAGGTGGACGGGAGGATGTCCAACGCCACGCTCGCCCGCGAGGTCGGCATCGCCGAGTCCACCTGCCTGGTGCGGGTGCGCTCCCTGCGCGAGCGCGGGGTCGTGCGGGGCATCCACGCCGACATCGACCCGGTGGCCGTCGGCCGGCCGGTGGAGGCGATGATCGCCATCCGGTTCGGCGGGCACCGGCGGGCGAACTTCGAGGAGTTCACCCGGGAGGTGCCCGAGCTGCCGGGCGTGCTCGGCGCCTACCACGTCTCCGGCGCGATCGACTACTACGTCCACGTCGCGGTGCCGAGCGCGGACGCCCTGCGCGACTTCGTGCTCGACCACCTCACCAACCGCCCCGGCGTCCTCCACGCGGAGACCTCGCTGATCTTCGAGTCTCTCCACGGGCGGGGAACGATGACCGCCGAGGAGGTCCCCGTCCCGGAACGGGCTTGACCCTCACGCACCGTGAGGCCCCAGGCTCGGGAGCGTGATCGAGATGACGGACCTGCAGCTGCTGACCGTCGGCCAGGTGGCCGAGGAGGTCGGCGTGAGCGTGCGCACGCTGCACCACTACGACGAGATCGGTCTCGTCGTCCCCAGCGAGCGCAGCTTCGCCGGCTACCGCCTCTACACCGAGGAGGACCTGACGCGGCTGCAGCACGTCGTCGTCTACCGACGGCTCGGCTTCGGGCTCGAGGAGGTCGCGGCCCTGCTGGAGCAGGACGCGGACGTCCTGGAGCACCTTCGGCGGCAGCGGTCGGCGATCACGGACCGGATCGGCGAGCTCACCGAGCTCGTGCGGTCGATCGACGCAGCGATGGAGAGTGAGATGAGCGGCTACCAGATCACCCGCGAGGAGCAACGAGAGATCTTCGGTGACAACTTCACCGACAACTTCGACGACTACCAGGCCGAGGCCGAGCAGCGCTGGGGTGACACCGACGCCTGGAAGGAGTCGAGCCGGCGGACCAAGAGCTACACCAAGGAGCAGTGGGAGCAGATCAAGGTCGAGCAGGACCAGGTCAACGCCCGCTTCGTCGAGCTGCTCGAGGGCGGCGAGCCCGCAGACTCCGAGGCGGCCATGGACGCCGCCGAGGAGGCGCGACAGCAGATCTGCCGGTGGTTCTACGACTGCCCGCGCGGTATGCACGCGAGCATCGCGCAGATGTACGTCGACGACCCGAGGTTCACGAAGACCTACGAGGACATCGCCCCGGGCCTGGCGCAGTTCGTCCGGGACGCCGCCGTCGCCAACGCCGCGCGGGGCTGAGACCGGGCGGGACCGAGGCCGGGAGACCGGGCGGCCTCTCACCCTTGTGGGTGAGGGGCCGCCGGGTGGACACTGGGCTCTCGGATGCCCCGACCCGTGACCCGGAGGTGCCATGTCTGAGGACACGTCGAAGGTGCTCGTCATCCCAGGGGAGTGGAGCGGTGACGTCGCTGGGGCTGCTTGCGCCGTGGGTGCGGCGGCCGGTCTCGTCTCGACGCTCTTCTTCTGGCGCACGGCATGGAAGATCGATCTCGCGACAAGCAGCGTCGTGCTGGCGGACGAGCAGTGGGTCGACGGCTCTTTCGCTCAGCGAGCGACCCTCGTGGTAGTCCTGATGTCACTGTGGTTGGCAAGCCTCGTGTTCATCGCGACCGCAGTGCTCGCGGTCATCGAAGCGAGGGCAGTCACCCAGCGCCAGGTGGTTGCGGCGTCCCCACCTGAGGCACCAGGGACGGGAGAGCGGAACCTTGTGGCGCAGAGTGTCTCGGAGGCGGTCAAAGCCGTCTCGGTCATCGCAGACAAGCTGACGCGCGCTCGGGGAACGGTCGTCCTCGGGGTTGCCGGCATGGTCCTCGTCGTCGGTGCTTTCACGGTTCTCGGGGCAGTGCTTGGGGACGACGGCGGCGGGACGGTCGCCGACGACAGCGAGCAGACGGCGACCCCGGGCGCGACGAGGCCACGGTGACCGAGGTTCCTGCCCCGGCTGACGACGGCACCGCGACGGGCGACGCGCCCTGACCGACGGGTGAGGCGGGCGCTGTGGATGGCGGGAGGGAGCGTCATACCCGTCCCGTAGGCTTCCCACGTGACCGACCAGCCGAGCCCTGACGCGCGACGCGGACGTCGGCCGGGGCTCTTCGTGGCGGTCGAGGGGGGTGACGGTGCGGGCAAGTCGACCCAGGCCGACGCGCTGGCCGGCTGGCTGCGCGAGCAGGGGCATACCGTGCTCCGCACCCGCGAGCCCGGGGGGACTGCGCTCGGGCGCTCCCTGCGCGAGCTGGTGCTGCACGGGGAGGACGGTTCGGTCACCCCGCGCGCCGAGGCCCTCCTCTTCGCCGCCGACCGGGCCCACCACGTGGCCACCGTGGTGCGGCCGGCGCTGGAGGCGGGTGAGGTCGTCATCACCGACCGCTACCTCGACTCCTCGGTGGCCTACCAGGGCGCCGCCCGGGAGCTGGGCCACGACGAGGTCCGCGACCTGTCCCTGTGGGCGGTCGAGGGGCTGCTGCCCGACCTGACCGTCCTGCTCGACGTCAGCGCCGAGCAGGGCCGCCGCCGGCGCGGACAGGTGCACGACCGGGTCGAGCGGGAGGGCGACGACTTCCACGACCGGGTTCGCCAGGGCTTCCTGGACCTGGCCGCCGAGGCCCCCGGCCGTTACCTCGTGCTCGACGGGGAGCAGGACCGCGACGACATCCAGGCGGCGGTCCGGGAGCGGGTCGCCGGGCTGCTGGAGCACCGATGAGCGTCTTCGCCCAGCTGGTCGGGCAGCAGCGCGTGGTCGACACCCTGCGCCGGGCCGCGTCCGACCCCGCGGCGATGACCCACGCCTGGCTCTTCACCGGCCCACCGGGCTCGGGACGCTCGGTGGCGGCCCGCACCTTCGCCGCCGCGCTGCAGTGCGAGCGGGCGCCGGCCGCACCGGAGGCGGTCGGCTGCGGGGAGTGCCAGCCGTGCCGGCTGGTCATGGGTGGCAGCCATCCAGACGTCCGGATCGTCGACACCGACCAGACGTTCATCAAGGTCGACGAGGCCCGCGAGCTGGTGCTGGAGGCGCAGGCCCGGCCGAGCCTGGGGCGCTGGCGGGTCGTCATCGTCGAGGACGCCGACCGGCTCAACGACTTCTCCGCCAACACGCTGCTCAAGTCGCTGGAGGAACCCACCGCGCGGACGGTGTGGATGCTCTGCGCCCCCTCCCTCGAGGACGTCCTCGTCACGATCCGGTCACGCTGCCGGCACGTGCGGCTGGGGACACCGCCGACCGCCGCCGTCGCCGACCTGCTCATCGAGCGCGACGGCATCGACCCCTCGATGGCGCACTACGCCGCCAGGGCCGGTCAGAGCCACATCGGCATCGCGAAGCGTCTCGCGATCGACGAGCACGCACGGGCGCGTCGCCGCGAGATCACCTCGATCCCGGTGACGCTCACCTCCCTCGGCGACGCGCTGCGGTCGGCGCAGGACCTGGTCGACGAGGCCGGGGAGGGCGCCAAGGCCACGTCGGCCGACCATGCCGAGGAGCAGCGGCAAGAGTTGCTGACCCAGCTCGGCGCCGACCCGTCGGCACGGACCCAGCCGCCGTCGGTCCGGGCCCACCTGAGGCGGCTGGACGACCGGCTCAAGGCCGAGGCCAAGCGGCAGCAGCACGACAGCATCGATGCTGCCCTGACCGACCTCGCCTCGGTCTACCGGGACGCGCTGCTCGTCTCCACCGGGGCGTCGGTCGACCTGGTCAACGCCAGCGAGCCGGAGCAGATCGCGACGCTCGCACGTTCTTTCACCGCCGAGCAGCTGCTGGGTGCCCTGGAGACCATCGGCGAGGCGCGGCAGCGGCTCATCGCCAACGGCGCGCCGTTGCTGGTCCTGGAGGCGATGATGATTGGCTTGCTCCTGCCCCGGGGGTGAGAGGACAAGGGAAGGGATGGGATCGCAGGTGCGGACGTCGAGGACGGCCAGGTGGGTCGCCGGGATCAGCGCGCTGTCGCTGCTGGTGGCCTGCACGCCCGGTGAGCCCGGGACCCAGGAGCCGGAGCAGGACAGCGCGGGCGCGAGCGCGGACGAGGGGTCGTCGGCCTCCACCACCACGTCGACCCCGCTGGCCGACGGCGCACCGGAGGGGCTCGAGGAGTTCTACTCCCAGCAGCTGGAGTGGAGCAGCTGCGAGGGCGACTTCGAGTGCGCCTCGCTGACCGTCCCCATGGACTACCAGGAGCCGGACGGCGCGACCATCGACCTGGCGCTGCTGCGCTCGGCGGCCTCCGGGGACGCGAGAGGATCGCTCGTGGTCAACCCCGGCGGTCCCGGTGGCTCCGGTGTCGACTACGCCATGCTCTCCGGCATGACGATCAGCGGGGAGGTGCGGGAGGCCTACGACGTCGTCGGGTTCGACCCGCGCGGGGTCGCGCGATCGGCGCCGATCACCTGCTTCGAGGACGAGCAGATGGACGAGTTCCTCTCCTCCGACCCCTCTCCTGACGACGCGGCCGAGGAGGAGGCCTCCGAGCAGCTGATGGAGGACTTCGCACAGGCCTGCGGGGAGCGCGCCCCGGACCTCGTCGGCCACGTCTCGACGGTCGAGGCCGCGCGCGACATGGACGTGCTCCGGGCCGCTCTCGGCGACGAGCAGATCACCTACTTCGGCGCGTCCTACGGCACCTTCCTCGGCACCACGTATGCCGCGCTCTTCCCCGACCGTGTCGGGCGGATGGTGCTGGACGGGGCGATCGAGCCCGACCTCACTGGGCTGGAGATGGGGCTGGGGCAGGCCGAGGGCTTCGAGCGAGCGACCCGCGCCTACGTCGAGGACTGCGTCGCCGGGGGTGAGTGCCCGCTGGGGTCCGACGTGGAGTCCGCGATGGCCCGCATACCAGCCTTCCTCGACGAGCTCGACGCCGCGCCGCTCCCGGTCCAGGGTGACGCCGCGGAGGAGCTCACCGAGGGCTGGGGGATGTACGGCATCATCGTCGCGATGTACGACGAGAACGCGTGGAGCGTCCTCTCGCAGGCCTTCGAGCAGGCCTTCGCGGGGGACGGGACCATGCTCATGTACCTCGCGAACCTCTACGCCAGCCGGAGCAGCGACGGCAGCTACGACGGCAACGGGATGCAGTCGATCTATGCCGTGAACTGCCTAGACCGTCCCGCTGAGGCCGAGGAGGAGGACCTCGACTCGGCGGCGGTGGAGCAGGAGTTCGAGGAGGTGTCACCCACGTGGGGTCGCTATCTCGCCGGGGATGGCGCCTGCGGCAGCTGGCCGGCGGAGGCCGCCGAGACGATCGAGGACTACTCGGCGCAGGGCGCGGACCCGATCCTGGTCATCGGCACCACCCGTGACCCCGCGACGCCGTACGAGTGGGCCGAGGGACTGGCGCAGACGCTCGACTCCGGAGTGCTGCTGACCTACGACGGTGACGGGCACACTGCCTACGGGCGCTCCAACGACTGCATCGACGAAGTGGTCGACGCCTACCTGCTGGAGGGCACGGTGCCCGCCGAGGGCACGACCTGCTGAGTCTGTGAAGCGGTCGGCCCACCCCCCGCCGCAACGTAGGACGCCCCCGCAGCTGCGGGGGCGTCCTGTCGTCTGCTGGAGCCGCCTGGGGGAATCGAACCCCCGACCTATTCATTACGAGTGAATCGCTCTGGCCGACTGAGCTAAGGCGGCGCGTGACCCGTCCTGGGCAACCCGACGAGGATACCGAACGACGGTGGCCCACCCAAACCGCCGGTAGCCGGGCCACACACGCCGTGGCCCCCGGCGGGGTGCCGGGGGCCACGTGCCGTGCTGGTGCGGCGCGATCCTCATCGGATCGCCGCGGGGAGCCTCACTCCTGCTCGTCGGCCACGATCCGCATGGTGAAGTGGCCGTCGCCACCCTCCTCGACGACGCTGGACGCGCCGACCGCCGCCAGCTTCTCCAGGGCGGTACGCGCCTTCTCGTCGGTGACCTGCGGAAGGTAGAACTGCTCGAACGGCGACACGTCCAGGAAGAACGTCGACTGCGCCTCGGAGGCGTCGGCCACCGCCCGGGTGAACAGGTCGCTGTCGCCCAGGGTGTCGCCCTCGCCCTCGGCCACGGCGTCGACGTACGCCTGGTCGGTGCCCAGCGTCAGCGTCCCGTCGTCGTCGCGGCTCACGAGCATGCCCGCGCCGAGACCGTTCTCGTTGAGCAGCTCCTGCGCCCGCTCGGTGTCCGTCGTCACCCGGTAGGCGACCGGCAGCTCCGGGACGCCCGGGTCGGTCTGCGACATGCCGGTGACGGCACCCACGATGTCCGGACCGACGGCCAGCGTCATGGAGTCGCCGAGCGCGACCTCGAGGTCGTCCGGCAGCACGAACCCCTCGGCCTCGGCGGCGTCCGCCGCCTCCTGGAGCTCCTCCGCGTAGTCCTGCGAGTAGTAGTCCCACATGGCCTGGACCGTCTCGCTACCGTTCTCCACGGAGAGCGCCACCGCGGTGTCCGCGGGGAGCTGGGTGACGAGGGGGTCGCCACCACCCGCCGGCACCTCCATGCCGGCGACGTCGCGGCTGACACCGTGCATCTCGATGGCGTCCGGCGTGAGGCGCACGGTCGCGGCCACCCGGCCGGTGATCTCGGGCTGCTCGCCGCCCATCCCGAGCTGCTCCTGGGTCATCTCCAGGCTCGGGTCGAAATCGCTGGGGTCGATGTCGTCGAGCTGGGCCATGTCGGCCCACATCGCCACGACACCCGCCTCGCCCAGGTCGTCCATGTCGGAGGTGAAGTTCTCGTTGTCCGACAGCGTGCCCGCCTCGGCGGCCGAGCGCACGGCGTCGAGCGTGGCGGCCTCGCTGAAGACGATGTAGTCGCCCTCGATGTAGTAGCCCACCTCGTCGGACTGGTCAGCCATCTGCTCGTCGAGGAAGGCCATGGCGGCCTCGCCGTCCTTGACCTGGAGCGCAACCGCGACGGCCGGCTCCTCGTCCGCGCCGGAGGGCAGCATCGCGACGCCGGCACGGTCGCCGAGCCAGGGCTCGATGTCCTCCTCGAAGGAGACGCCCTCGGGCACGTCGCCCTCCGCCTCGATCTGCTCCCACACCCACTCGCGCCACTCACCGTCGGAGAAGCGCTGCTCGAGGTCGCTGTCCAGGCCCTGGAAGAAACGCACCGCGGCGACCTTCTGGCCGGCGGAGGGGTCGAGGTCGATCTGGGCGTATGCCGCCACCTCGCCCGGCAGGACGCTGTCCGGGCGGTCGCCGCCGCCGTTCATCATCAGGGCGAAGGCGGTGCCACCCCCCAGCAGCGCGGCAGCGGCGACACCGCCACCGATGAGCAGCCACGGCGTCTTGCGGCCCCCCTCGGTCACGTCGTCGCCGTTCGTCTCGGTCACGGTCGTCATGTCATCTCCCCTTGGGTCTGGCGCGGCGATCCGCGCCCGTCGTCACCACCTCGGCCAGTGGCCCTGCGCAATCCAGCCTAGCGCGGCGGCGGCGGGGGTCGGGTCCCCGCACACCGCTACGACGGCATACCCTCCGGTCCGGTTCCCTCACGCGGTCGACAGGAACCGACCGCAGGACGAGCCGCTCAGTGCTTCGGCATCGGCCAGCGTGCGGTGGAGACGCCGTGCTCCTGCGCGCGCTTGCGGGCCTCCTCCACGCAGGTCTCGGCCTCCTCGCGGCCGGCCCAGTGGGCCCCCTCGACCGACTTGCCGGGCTCGAGGTCCTTGTAGACCTCGAAGAAGTGCTGGATCTCCAGGCGGGTGTGGGTGCCGATGTCGTCCAGGCTCTGGATCCCCATCTTGCGCGGGTCCTCGGCCGGGACGCAGATGATCTTGTCGTCGCCGCCGGCCTCGTCGCGCATGTGGAACATGCCGATGGGCCGGGCCAGGACCAGGCAGCCGGGCCAGGTCGCTCGTCCAGCAGCACCAGGCGTCCAGCGGGTCGCCGTCCTCGCCGAGGGTCTCCTCGATGTAGCCGTAGTCCGCCGGGTAACGCGTCGCCGTGAAGAGCATGCGGTCCAGCCGGATGCGGCCGGTCTCGTGGTCGACCTCGTACTTGTTGCGGCTGCCCTGCGGGATCTCGATCGTCACGTCGAACTGCATCTGCTGCTCTCTCTGGCTCGGGGACGGCATAGGCTCGGGCTCAAGTGTCCCTCATCCCGGAGGGTCACGACGACGGAGGTCGAGCACGCCTGTGATGCACCCGCGCCCCGCTCCCCGGCGAGCCCCACGGTACGCCCTCGCGGCGACCGCGGTGGTCGCGCTGCTCGTGGGAGCGGCGACGCCCTCGGTCGCAGGGACCTCCGAGACGGCGGACGAGGCCACCAGCACGACGGGTGCCCCCGCCGCGGACGACGCGAGCGGCACCTCCGACGCGCCCGCCGGCCCGGCGGAGGTCCGTCCGCAGGTCGCGGCTGTGGCCAGCCCCGTCGCCGCGGTGTCCGCGGCGCCGGTGCCGGACCGGGCGACGGTGTCGGTGCGGATCGGCGACGAGCTGGACAGCACCTGGCTCGGGGGCACCAACCGGCGCGCCGTCGCGATCCGGGACGCGCTCACCGGTGAGTCGCTGGCGGACCGCAATGCGGACCGGTTGGTGACTCCCGCCTCCACCACCAAGCTGCTGTCCGCCGCTGCGATCGTCACCGGCCTGGACGGCGAGCACACCTTCACGACGCGGGTCGTCGCCGGGGCCGAGCCGGACGAGGTGGTCGTCGTCGCCGGCGGCGACATGCTGCTCGCCGACGGCGCGGGGAACCCCGAGGCCGTGGCCGGTCACGCCGGCATCGGCGACCTCGCGGCGCAGACCGCGGCGGCGCTGCAGGAGGACGGCGGTCCCGAGGGCACCGTCCGGGTCCGGCTCGACCTGTCCTACGTCGCCGGCCCGCACGCGATGCCGACGTGGTCCGAGCACTGGATTCGGGAGGGCTGGAGCGGGCGCATCGTCCAGCTGGGCCGGTCGGGGGACCGGGCGCTGCCTTTCAACCCCTCGCCCGCCTCCCCCGAGCAGGAGGTCGCCCGGGTGTTCCGCGAGGCGTTGGCGAAGGAGGGGATCGAGGTCGTCGGCGCCGGGGACGAGGATGCGCAGGCGCAGGAGGTCGAGGCTGTCGAGGGCGCCACCGAGCTGGCCAGCGTCGAGTCGGCGGCGGCACGCGACGTGCTCGCGCTCGCGCTGGCCACGAGCGACAACGCCATGGTGGAGCAGCTCGCCCGGCAGGCGGCGGTCGCCGACGGTGGCAGCGCAGAGCAGGAGGCCGTCACGGCGTGGATCCGGCAGGCCGTGAGCGAGGACTACGGGCTGGAGCTGGACGGGGTGCGGATCGCCGACGCGAGCGGGCTGTCGGACGGCACCCAGATCCCGGTCGGCGTCGTCGCCGACGTCCTCGTCGCCGGGGCCGACGGCTCCCACCCCGCGTTGCAGGACGTCCTGGCCGCGGGTGGGCTGCCGATCGCCGGCTACACCGGCACGCTCGCGACCCGCTTCCACCTCGACCGGCACGAACCCGCCGTCGGCACGGCGCGCGCCAAGACCGGCACCCTGCCCGGCGTGAGCTCGCTGGCCGGCACTGTCGTGAGCCGAGACGGCCGGCTCCTGGTGTATGCGCTCACCGCCGACGACTTGGACGAGGGCACCGCCGCCATCGAGGCGGCGTCGGTGCTCGACGAGGTGGTGGCCGAGCTGGCCCGGTGCGGGTGCCAGGCCGAGTGACGGGAGGCTGGCCCACCACGACGAACGGGGGCGGCCCGGCTCGCCGGGCGGGTGCGGCACGGCATACCGTCGCCTCATGAGCGACCACCTCGAGCCCGCGGCCGACCGCACCCAGGAGCCCGTCGACGACGTCCGCGGCAGCGCCCTGGTCGACTGGGACTTCGCCGCTGCGGCCGCGACCCGGATCGCCCCGGCCGGACCCAGGGCGAGTCGGCGTGAGGTCGCCGACCTGGTGGCCGAGCTGCGGTCCGCAGCCGCCCGCGCGGTGGAGCCGGTGGCGCAGACCGCGCAGCTGTCGACGCCGCCGGGGACCCCCGAGGCGCTGGTCGTGGACCGGGCCGGCTGGATCCGCGCGAACTGCGCCTCCATGGGGGCGATGCTCGAGCCGGTGCTCGACGAGGTCGTGGCCAGGAAGCGCACCGCCGACCGTGCCCGCGCCGAGCGGGCGGGCCGCGAGCTGCCCGAGATCGGCGCCACGTCGCAGGCGATCTCCTCCAAGGTGACCGGCACCGAGGTCGCGGGTCTGCTCTCCTGGATCTCGACCAAGGTGCTGGGTCAGTACGACCTGGCACCGCAGGGCACTCCCGCCCTCATGTTCGTCGCGCCCAACGTGCTGGCCGCCGAGCGCGAGCTCGAGGTGGACCCGGGCGACTTCCGCCTGTGGGTCGCCGTCCACGAGGAGACGCACCGGGTGCAGTTCACCGCGGTGCCGTGGCTGCGCGAGCACCTCATCGAGCGGGCCCGGAGCATGGGGACCCGGATCATGCCCGAGCCGGACGACCTGGGCCAGCGGCTGCGCGAGATCGCGGCGGCGCTCCCTGGTGTCCTGCGGGGCGAGGAGGACATCACGCAGGTGGTGGCGACCCCGGAGCAGCGGGAGAAGCTGGCCGAGGTCACGGCGGTGATGTCGCTGCTGGAGGGGCACGCGGACGTCGTCATGGACGAGGTCGGGCCCAGCGTGATCCCGTCGGTCGCCGAGATCCGGCGACGGTTCACCCAGCGCCGCAAGGGAGCCGGCAACGTCGACAAGCTGCTGCGACGGCTCCTCGGCATGGAGGCCAAGATGCGGCAGTACAAGGATGGCGCCGTCTTCGTGCGCGGGGTCATGGACCAGGTGGGGGTCGAGGGCTTCAACCGCGTCTGGACCTCGCCCGACACGCTGCCGCGCCCGACCGAGATCGCCGATCCACAGGCGTGGGTCGCGCGCGTCCACGGCTGAGCGCCGCTCCGGTATGCCCGGTCCGCCCCCGGCCGTGGCCGCGGCCCGTCTCGCGGTGCGGCGCTGGCTGGAGGACGCCGGGCCGGCACCGGACTCCCTCGTGCTGGTCGCCTGCTCCGGGGGCGCTGACTCGCTCGCTCTCACGGCGGCCACCGGCTTCGTGGCGTTGCGGGCGGGGTTCCGTGTCGGGGCCGTGATCGTGGACCACGGGCTGCAGGGCGGGTCTGCGACGATCGCGGCGCGCGCCGCCGAGCAGTGCCGAGCGCTGCTGCCTCCCGGGTCCCCGGTGGAGGTCGGGCGGGTGCACGTCCCGGCCGCCCGGCCGGTCCGGAGGGGCAGGCACGGGCCGAGAGGTATGCCGTCCTCTTCGCCGCGGCGCAGCGCCTCGGCGCGTCGGCCGTGCTCACCGGGCACACGCGGGACGACCAGGCCGAGCAGGTGCTTCTGGGGCTCGCGCGCGGGTCCGGTGCACGGTCGCTGGCGGGGATGCCGGCGGCCCGGTCCTTCGGCGGCACGGAGATCCTCCTGGGCCGTCCCTTCCTCGGTGGCCGGCGCAGCCGCCGCGCCGGGCCCGATGAGGGGATCACCCGGGACCAGACGGAGCGGGTCTGCACCGAGCTGGGGCTCGACCCCTGGAGCGACCCGCACAACGAGGTCGACGACTACGCCCGGGTCCGCGCCCGCCGCGCCCTGCGGCTGCTCGAGGACGAGCTCGGGCCGGGTCTCGCGACGAACCTCGCCCGCTCCGCCGGCCTGCTCCGGGACGACGCCGACGCGCTCGACGCCGCCGCGGAGGAGGCATACCGGAGCCTGGGTGCGCCGCCCTGGCCGGTGGCGGGGCTGGCCGCCCTGGAGCCCGCGGTGCGGACGCGGCTCTACCGGCGCTGCGCGCGGGAGGCGGGCAGCTCCGGCACCGACCTCACCAGTGAGCACCTGCTCGCCGTCGACGCCCTGGTCACCGACTGGCACGGCCAGGGCCCGCTGCACCTGCCCGGCGGCGTCCGGGCCGGCCGCGGGAAGGACGGTGTGTGGTTGCGCGGGAGGACGTAGTTGAATGAGGCTGCAGGAGAGCGCGCCACCAGGTCCCGGTGGGCGCGGAGCCGCCACGGACCTGAGGAGCGAGCTGCGTGGACGCCGAGCACATGGGTGACGACCTGGCCGAGGTGCTGCTGACCGAGGAGGACATCCACGGACGGCTCGAGGAGCTGGCCGAGGAGGTCTGGGCCGACTACCACGACAAGGACGTGCTCCTCGTCGGTGTGCTCAAGGGGGCCATCATGGTGATGGCCGACTTCATGCGCGCGCTGCCGGGCTCGGCGGAGGTGGACTGGATGGCCGTCTCGAGCTACGGGTCGGGCACGAAGAGCAGCGGCGTCGTGCGCATCCTCAAGGACCTCGACACCGACATCACCGGTCGGCACGTCCTCATCGTCGAGGACATCATCGACTCCGGCCTGACGCTGTCGTGGATCCGCACCAACCTGCTCTCGCGCGGCCCCGCGAGCCTGGAGATCTGCACGCTGCTGCGCAAGCCCACCGCGGCCAAGGTCGAGATCGACACCCGCTACGTCGGCTTCGACATCCCCGAGGCCTTCGTCGTCGGTTATGGCCTGGACTACGACGAGAAGTACCGCAACCTGCGCGTCATCGGCACCCTCGCCCCGCACGTCTACAGCTGAGCGTCCCTGCGGCGGGAGGCGCTCAGAACGGTGGCGGTCCGTCGTCCTGAGCGGTTCCTGCTTCGTCCGCCCGCAGTGCGCTCTCCCCGGCGTCGGGCGTGAACGCGTCGGTCCAGTGCTCGGCCCGCAGGATCGCGCGTGGCTCCGTGCCCAGCAGGGTGTCCGGGTCGGGCGTGCTCGGGTGCGGCCCGGTGACCCTGCGGCCGTCTCGGGCCCGGGTATGACGGACCCACACGGCGCGAAAGGCCTCGGTGCTCCTGTTGTCGCCACCCAGGGTGTCGCCACCCGGGTCGTCGTCGGCCGCCTCGAGCGGCCCGCCGGCCTTGCGGTGGCACAGCGCGGCGTAGACCAGCACCGAGGCGAGGTGGCGCCGGGCCTCCGCGGACAGGGGTGTCGAGGTGTCGGGCGAGGCTGGCGGCGGCCGCTCTGCTGAGCCGGTGTCTTCCGGGGGCCGAGGGCGGGGGCTGCGACCGCTGAGGTACTGGCGGTAGTCGTGTGATCTCGTGCGGTAGAGCCGGTCGAAGAAAGAGGTCCAGGTGACCGTCCGCGTCTCGTCGATCTGCGCGGCCCAGAACTTCTGGGTCTTCATGGCGTGGAAGACGGTGTCGAGGGACTGCAGGTTGGGCTCGCTGGTCGGGCCGCCGAGGAGGTACTCCGTGACGTGGTCCAGCTGGCCGTCTCCCGACGGGAGTGTGCCGTCGGGTGCGCGGGACAGCAGGTCGGCGGCGGCGACCTGACGGCGCATCGCCGCGTCCGGCTTGTAGCGGGCGATCGAGCGTTCGATGCAGCGCCCGTCCGCCGGGTCGACGAGGAGCCGGTAAAGCGTCGTGCCGGCCGAGCCCACCATCCGGGCGATCTCCCCGGGTGGGGACGAAGCAGGAGGACCGGCCGATCACCCGCCCGACGCCCGGGGCCGACCCGGTCGCGCGGTGCTGGTCGTCCTGCGGGGGAGATGTCCCGCCAGCGAGGCTGTCCCAGGGCACGACGACCTGGAGCTGGTACGTGGGGCTGCCGGAGATCACCCGCGCGAGGTCTGCGACGTCGTCCGGGGTCAGCAGGTGGGCGAGGTCGACCTCGCTGCGGCCGCCGTCGGACATCGCTGCGTGGTGAATGGCGGCGTCCGACGGGCGGTCATCGGTGTGCCCTAACGGGAGGGTGCCGTGCAGGAGCAGGGCGCGGCCGAGGTCGGAGCGGAGCTGGGCCTCGGTGCGCGGGTCCCCGGCCGCGCGGGCACGGTGGGCCATCTGGTGCAGCCGGTCCAGGCAGGCGGTCGTCGAGGCCGCATCCCCGGTGAGCACGACCTGTCCGGTGCCGTCGTCGTCGACGATCCCGAAGGCCGTCCTGCCCCGGTGCCGGTCGGCCCGGGCCTGCGCCTCGGCCTCCGGGTCACGCGACCTCGCCCGGGTGACCTCCCGCTGCAGCGCTTGCACGAACTGCTTGGCGCCCCAGGGCCGATCAGCGACGCCACCGCCGCTGTCCAGTCGCTCAGGGCAGACCTGGTCGGCCTCCGCGCTGGGGGAGAACAGGGACTGGGCCACGTCCGCGGCGTGCTCGTGGGGCAGTCCGGCGGACAGCCGCCAGAAGTGCTCGATCTGGAACCAGCTGGCGACTCCACGCCGCAGCCCCTCCCGCACGGGTGCGGAGACGGCGCGCGGCGCGAGGGCCAGGGCGACGAGCTGGCGCGCCCGCCCCCGGCCCAGACCGGTCAGCGTCGCGACCTCGAGGGCGGTGACGGACTTGGTCCGAGCCCGCCAGCGGTCCCGCGCGGTGGTCGAGAGCTCCCCGGGGTCCGCCACGTCGGAGCGGGCCAGCAGCTCCTCGCCCGTCCTGGCCGCGAGCTGCGCGGTCAGGTGGATCCTCGCCTCCTCGAGCCGTCCCGCCAGCACCTGGAGCACCTCGATCCCGTCGAGGCAGGCATCGGGGGACAGGCCCACGGTTCCCTGGAGGCCCGGCTCTGCCGTCGCGAGCAGCTCGTCCGTGGCGGCCATCGACAGCCACCGAGAGCCGTCCTGCGACCCGTCGTGCGGATCCTGCTGCACGGGCTGCGCCGCCATCGTCATTCACCCCCCGGTGAGTCGAGCTGATGCTCGATCTTAGCACTTATGTTCGATCGATGTCGAGAGTTGTCCACACCGGGTCGTCCCATCTCGCGGCATCGCCCCGCAGGTCGTCGGCGACGGCGCTGGACGGGGCATCGGTGAATCAGGGCAGGGCTGAGTCAGGACGTGGGTGACGGTCCGACGGGATCGAGAGCGACGCCGGTCGGCAGGAGCAACGGTCGGGAGTGCCGCGATCGGGGCCTGTGCTGGTCCAGGTCAGGCCTGGTGCACGAGCTCCCTCGCCCGGCCGAGGACAGGGATCATGTCGAGGAGGGCTGGTCCGGGCTCGGGCGGGCCACCCTCCGACGCGACGACTGTGACGGCGACCCGGTGGGCACCCTCGGCCGCCCGTTGCCGGATCTGCTCCGCGACGATCTCCGCCGAGGTCCCGACGGCGACGGTCTGGAAGACGAGCACCTCCGCCTCGCCGTCGCGACCGCTCTCCCGCCGAGCAGCCCGGACCTGCGCCGCCGCGTCGGGCAGCGCCTCGGCCCGGTCGACCACGACGCCGTCACCCAGCTCACCGGCCAGGGCGAGCGTCCTAGGAGGGCGCTGAACAAGGCGCGATCGCGGGGCGGGTTTGGCGTGAAGGGGCTGGCGGAGCGCCACCAGGGCCGTCTTGCGGCGGTGGGGTCAGCAC
>NZ_MKJZ01000009.1:0-41531 GCF_001942225.1 Serinicoccus sp. CUA-874
GCGGCGCTCGGTGGGGTAACCGGCCAACCATTCGCGGCGCTCGGTGGGTGCATGGCAACCATTCGCCGCGCTCGGTGGGATGCAGGCCAACCATTCGCGGCGCCCGGTGGGTGACAGATGGCACGCCGGGAGGTATCCCCCGTGTGCAAGGTGGAACGCACGACACAATGGGCGCGTCACAGCGTGTGCCTCGCATCCTGACGGGGGGCGGGAGCACGACGACACGGCCACCCGAGGAGAGACGATGACCGACCAGCCGCAGCCGCTCGCCGCGCCCGAGCCCGAGGGTGAGTCGTTGGTGCTGACCGCGCCCGGCCCGACCGAGCCCGTCGCCCAGACGGCCGCGCCGAAGATGGCGCCGCAGGTCGACCCCGAGGCGATGCCCGCCCTGGACGCCAAGGTCGAGACCTATCTCGCCGGGCTGACCGGGACCGAGACGAAGTCGCCCGAGTTCGCCCAGCGCGCGGCTGACATCCGCACCATGGGCGACGCCGACATCCGGGCGGCGGCCGAGACCTCCAACCGGTTGCTGAAGTCACCGGTCCGCGCGATCCAGTCCGGCGGGGTGTCCAAGGAGTCCAAGGTCGCGCAGACCCTCACCGAGCTGCGGCACACGGTGGAGGACCTCGACCCGGCCCAGGCCACCGGGGTGAAGAAGTGGTTCGAGCGGCTGCCGTTCTCGGACCGGCTGACGAAGTACTTCCAGAAGTACGAGTCCGCGGAGAAGCACCTGGACGCCATCCTGCACGCGCTCAAGAGCGGCCAGGACGAGCTCGCCAAGGACAACGCCGCGCTCAACATGGAGAAGCAGCAGCTGTGGGAGTCGATGGGACGGCTGAACCAGTACGTCTACATCGCCGAGCAGCTCGATGCCAGGGTCGCCGCGACCATCGCCGAGCTGGACGGCAGCGACCCCGAGCGCGCCAAGGCGCTGCGCGAGGACGTCCTGTTCTACGTCCGGCAGAAGCACCAGGACCTGCTCACCCAGCTCGCCGTGTCGATCCAGAACTACCTCGCGATCGACATCGTCATGAAGAACAACATCGAGCTCATCAAGGGCGTCGACCGGGCGTCCACCACGACGGTCTCGGCGCTGCGGACCGCTGTGCTCGTCGCGCAGGCGCTCAACAACCAGAAGCTCGTGCTCGACCAGATCACCGCGCTCAACCAGACCACCTCCCAGATGATCCAGAGCACCAGTGAGCTGCTGCGCGACAACTCCGTCGCCATCCAGGAGCAGGCCGCGTCCTCCACCCTGGGGCTGGACCAGCTGCAGGCCGCCTTCACCAACATCTACGCCACGATGGACGCGATCGACGAGTTCCGGGTCCAGGCCCTGGACGGCATGTCGCAGACGATCGGGGTGCTCGAGGGCGAGGTCGAGAAGTCGCGCGACTACCTCGACCGCGCCCAGCGCACCGACGTGCGCCTCGCGGCGGGCCAGCTGGACATCGAGGGTTCGGGCCCCTCGCGCCGGGGCTGACGTGGGGTTCTCCGACCTGCTGGACCGGATGCTCGGCCGGTCCGCCCCGGCCGACGACCGGATGAGCCTGCCCGCGCCGCCGACGGCGCAGGACGTGCAGCAGGCACTGGCCTCGACCGAGGAGCTGCTCGCCTCCGCGGCGCTCCCCTCCGTCGTCGTCGCCCGCGGCAGCAGGGTCATCGACACGGTGCGGGACACCGTGCCGCGGCTGGAGACGCTCAGCGGCAGCGACCTCGGCTACACCGTCATCGCGACGGCGACGGACTACCTGCCCGAGGCGGTCGGGGCCTACCAGCGGCTACCCCGGCGGTATGCCGACACCCGGCCGGTCGACGGCGCGAAGACCTCACTCATGGTGCTCGTGGACCAGCTCGACCTGCTGGGCCTGACGATGGACAAGGTCTTCGACGCGGTCTACCGCCAGGACGCGCGCGAGCTCGTCGCCCAGGGCCGGTTCATCGCCGAGAAGTTCGGGTCCGCCGGTGCCGGCGGGTCGCTGCGCGTCGAGGAGGCGGACCACGCGCCCGTGCCAGCAGCGCCGCCGACCGACGGGGAGCCGCTGTCGCCGCCGGAAGGGGTGGACCGGTGAGCCGGCTGGCCGACGCCGTGGACCTGCTCGCGCGGGTGGGCCGCGAGGCCGGCCTGGACGAGCAGGCGGTGCGGGTCGAGGGCCAGCACCTCGCCGCCGCCGTCCTGGAGCATCCCGGACCGGGCGAGGCGCACACCCTCTGGGCCCGGGCCTTCGACCGCCCCACCAGCGACTTCTTCGGCGCGGTGCCCAAGGGTCGCCGGTATGCCTCGATCCCCACCCCGCTGCTGTCGACGCTGGTCGCCGAGAGCAGCCCCCGGGCGTCGGGATACGCCCAGGCGCTGGCCGACGTCGCGACCGCTGCCTGCACCCTGCCCGGCGCGGGGCAGCTCAGCGTCGGCAAGGCGACGTCCGTGGCCCGCGCGCAGCTGGCCGCCGCAGGGGTGGCTCCCGCGCACGGGCCGGGCTCCCCCACCGCCGGGCTCACCCCGCCGCAGGCCGGTCCGTCGCCATCCACGGGGGCACCCGCTGGTCTGCCGGGTGCCCCGAGCGAGGCGTCCGCACTCTCCGCCGACCTGCTCCGCCGGGCGCAGGAGCAGGGGGCCCGGGTCCGCGACATGCTCACCTCCCTCTCCGCAGGCAGCCAGACCTACCAGCCGGCACCGACACAGCCGCCCGGGCCGGAGGGGTACCCGACGGGTGCGCCGGCCGGGACGGGTCCCGGTCAGGCCGCACCGGACCAGACCACCGGCGCGGGTCCGGCGCCCGAGGTCGCCGCGACCGCCGAGGACCCGGCGGCGACGGCGGAGCCGCAGGAGGAGCCCGAGCCGGAGCGCTCGGTGGAGGAGCTCCTCGCCGAGCTGGACGAGCTCATCGGTCTCGAGCGGGTCAAGGCCGAGATCCACCGCCAGGTCGCCGTGCTCAAGATGGACGCCCGTCGGCAGGAGGCCGGCCTCAAGGTGGCCACCCTGACCCGGCACCTCGTCTTCGTCGGTAACCCCGGCACCGGCAAGACGACCGTGGCCCGGCTCGTCGGCGGGATCTACCGCGCGCTGGGTCTGCTGAGCAAGGGGCAGCTGGTCGAGGTGGACCGCAGCGAGCTGGTGGCGGGATACCTGGGGCAGACGGCCGCCAAGACCGCCGAGGTGGTCGGCAGCGCTCACGGCGGGGTCATCTTCATCGACGAGGCCTACAGCCTGGGTGGCGACCAGTACGGCAAGGAGGCCATCGACACCCTGGTCAAGGAGATGGAGGACCACCGGGAGGACCTCGTCGTCATCGTCGCCGGCTACCCGGACCCGATGGCGGAGTTCATCGCCACCAACCCGGGCCTGGAGAGCCGGTTCCGCACCATCATCGAGTTCGAGGACTACACCGACGACGAGCTCGGCGCGATCCAGCAGCACCTCGCCGGGCAGATGGACTACGACCTGTCCCCCGAGGCGGTGGAGCGCTTCGCGGAGATCCTGGCGGCGACACCGCGTGGGCCCAGCTTCGGCAACGGCCGGTTCGCCCGCAACCTCCTCGAGGCGGCCATCGGTCGGCACGCCTGGCGGTTGCGGGACATCACCGACGTCGACGTCACCGCGCTGCGCACCCTGCAGCGCGAAGACTTCGAGGACCGTGACGCGGTCGACCTCTCGCCGGACGCGCCGCTCGGTGCTGACGGGGCGCCGGAGGACCCGGCGGCCGACGGGATCGTCGGCGAGCCCGGCGACGGGGTGGGGCACGAGCCGGTGGAGGGTGACGCGCCCGGGGAGCAGCGCCCGTGAGCACACCGGGACAGGCCACCCCCTCTGCCTCGGCAGCCGCACCGTCGCAGGCCACGGGGTCCTCCGCCGCGCCGGCCACCCCCACCTCCCCGGGCATGGCGCCGAGCGCAGCCCCGGCCTCGGCGACGCGGACCGCCGCGACGGCCGCACGACCGAGCACCACCCCTCGGCTGCTGCGCGTCCTGCGCGGCGTCGCGGCCGCGGTCGCCCTCCTCACCGGGGTGGCCGCCTCGGGCACCCTGTCCACCGACGGTGTCGCGGCCACCCCCACCGCACTGGCGCAGGAGTGGACGGCGACGCAGCGGGCCTCGGTCCTCGTCGCCGAGGCGGACCAGGCGCTCGCGCAGCGCGTCGTGGACGGCGACACCGACGAGAGCCGCGCCGCCTTCGAACGGGTCACCACCGAGGTCAGCCGCGAGCTCGGGACCGTCCGTGACGACGGCGGCGCGCCCGAGGCCTGGGCCACCTATCTCGTCGCGGCCGAGCGGGCCGGCACCTCCGTCGGCTACAGCGCCGGCGAGGGCCGGGACCGCTACGGCACGGCCCGGCAGGGAGCGGCCGACGCGGGCCAGGCGCTGCAACGGGTCGCGGACCAGCGGGTGGACGCGCTCTCCGGGCCCCGCTCGGAGCTGACCGGCGTCCTGGGCACGCTCGCCACCCTCGCGCTGCTCGGTGTGCTCGTGGTCCTGGCCCTGCGCACCCGACGGATCGTCAACGTCCCGGTGCTGGCGGCGACCGCGATCACCGCGGGACTGACCTACCTCTCCGTCAACCCGGGGAGCCTGCCGGTCGACTACGAGGCCCAGCTGGCCTCGCCGGCCACCACCGCCACCGCGCTGGCCTCGGTCCACGAGGCTCGCGCCGCCCAGCTCGCCGAGTCCGTCGCGCCGGCGACGGGTGGCAGGGTGCCGCGGCCGCCGCCGGGGAGGCTCTGGCGGCGGCGGACGCGGGCAGCGACCTGGTCACCGACTGGGAGCAGATCGCCGAGGGGGACGCCGACGGCGCGTCGATCTCGGCCTCCCAGGAGGACTTCGAGGGACTGGCCGCGACTCTCGAACAGCGGCTCGACGACCAGCTCGCGGCCGTCGACACCCAGGTCGGTGCGCCGGCGCTCATCACCGCCGGGGCAGCGCTCCTGCTCGGCGTGGTCGCCGCAGCCCTCGCGTGGACCGGGATCACGCGACGCCTGCAGGACTACCGGTGAGTGCTGCGCGCGGGGGTGCGCGCTCCGAGAACGCCAACGCCGGCGAGCCGGAGCCTGCGATGCTCATCGTCGGTGAGGACCGCCCCGACGTCGAGGACACGACCGTCGAGGAGCTGCGGCGGCAGCGCGACGAGACCGAGGCCGAGCTCGCGGCATACCGGGCGTCCGTCGAGAGCCAGCTCCGCAGCCGTCAGGGGCGGCTGGACCGTGCCGAGCGGCGGTTGACCCAGCGGCACGGGCGCTCCTCGGTCCAGCGCGAGCTCGACCTGGCGGAGCAGTCCCAGCACGCGGGGATCCGTGGCTCGACGGGCGGCGCGTGGGTCTGGGCGCTCGGCTTCGTCCTGCTCGTCCTCGGGGTCCGGGTGAGCGGCCCGGACCCCGACCCGGACACCGTGCAGGCCATCGGCACCACCGACGAGGCCCGGGTCGCGTGGCTGGACGTCGCGGTGGCTGCGGACGAGGGCCGGGCGACCTTCGACGAGGCGACGGCACGGGTGGCCGACCAGCGCGCCCGTATGCTGGCCTCGCTCGAGAGCACGACAGGGGCCTCGGCACCCGTCGCGGCCACCGGTCTGGCAGCGGCGGCGCTCGCAGGGATCGCCTTCGCCCTGCCGGGTCGGAGGAAGGACTCATGAGCGGCACACCGCGGGACGACAGCGACGGACGTGACGGGGCCGCCGAGCCCGACCGGCCGATGCTCGTGCTCGGCGAGGACCTGCCGGACGTCGAGGACACCACCATCGAGGAGCTCCGCGTCCAGGAGGCCGCGCTGGAGCGGCAGCGTCGTGAGCTGGCCGAGCAGGCGGAGCAGGAGCGGGACCTCGCCCGGCAACGCCTGGCCTCGCAGCGCCGGGAGGCCGAGCGCGAGCTGGCCCGGCGCCAGCGCGAGATCGACGACGCCGAACGCCGCCTGGTCCGCACCGAGCGTCGGCTGCGTCGGCAGGCGGCGCGGCTGGGCCAGGAGGACCGGGTCCCCCGCGTGTCGACCACCAGGACCACCCGCAGCTCCAACCGTCTCCTCGCGGGCGCGCGGGAGGTGAGCAGCCGGCGCATACCGCACCTGCAGACGGTCATCACCCTGCTGGTCGCCGCGATGATCGCGCTGGTCGTGGGTGCTGCCCTGTCCGCCTCGCGGGCGGACGAGCGGGACGTCGCCACGTTCGAGGGCCTGGACGAGAGTCGTGCCCTCCTGCGGGAGGCCACCGACGCGCTCGACAGCGAGATCGTCCGGCAGGCCACCGGGGAGCCGGCGGCACCCGACGCGGACGGTGACCTCGGCAGCGCCGGCCTGGCCCGGATCGCCTTCGACCGCGGCGACGTCCCGACCTTCTACCGCGACGACCTCGAGCCCCTCAACGCCGCGCTGTCCTCGACGGACACCGCCCCGGTGCGGGCCGCCACCACGTGGGAGGAGACACGGAACACCTTCCGGTATGCCGTGTCCAGCACCGAGGTGGACGACGCGCGCGAGACCATCACGCCCGGCTCGCCCTGGGCCACGACTCTCATGTGGGGTGGCGCGCTGGTGCTCCTGGGCGTCACGGTGGTGCTCTGGCGCTCCGGCGCCCGCCTCGCCGCAGGATTCACTCTCGCCGGCCTGCTCGCCAGCGGACTGGCCCTGGCACAGGACCCCTTCTTCGACGGCGTGACCGCCCGTGCCGAGGCGCACGAGGAGGCGGTCGACCGCGCCGACGACGTGCGCGACGAGGTCCGGCGCGATCTCGAGGTGATGCTGGGGCTGCGTGCGCTCGCACCGTACGAGCAGGGGGACGACGGCTTCTGGGAGCAGACCTACGGCCTGGAGGAGCTCGGGGTGGCGCACGACGAGTGGGCGCAGGCGCGGGCCGAGCTGGGCGACGCCCTGGCGCAGGACAGCACCACCGAGGAGCTGCGCTCCGCCGCGCTGGGCGTCATCGACGCCGCCGGTGAGGCGTCGGTCGACGTCGAGGCCGAGGTCGAGACGCTGCGGCAGTCCGTCGTCGACACCGCCGAGCAGGGATGGGCGCCCGGCCTGGTGCTGCCCGGGCTGGCCCTCGTCATCCTGCTCCCCCTCGCCGGCCTCGGGATCGAGGCCTGGCGCCGACGCCAGGAGGGCGAGGACCGGTGACCGGCGGGCACGCGCACGCCCCCGCGGCGCCGGGGTCGCTCGGGGCGGACGTCCCGGACACCGAGCTGCTCGCCTACCTCGACACCATGCTGCGGTGGAAGGACCGCCGTCGCACCGAGCTCGCGGCGCTGGACGAGGCCGCCCTCGAGGTGACCGACCCGGGCGAGCGCGCCGCCCTGACCCCGGACGTGACCCTGTCGATGACCCTGTGGCAGGCGGTCGCCGACCGGCTCGCCCTCATCCTGGCCACCTGGGACAGCGGCCGGGTCGGTGAGCAGGAGCGTCGCCGCATCACCACCCTGGTGTGGGGCTCGCTGGAGCAGCCCGGCACGCGCGGCGCCCAGTCCCTCGCCGTGTCCCTGCCGGAGGCTGCCGGCTCTCGGACTCCCTCGCCTCCTCGCTGCGCTCCCGGCTGCGGCTGGACGGCGCCGACCCGGACCTCGCCGGACGGCTGCGCTCGCTGCGTCAGCAGGTCGAGCGGATCGCGGACCAGGTGGCCCTCATCCCCGGCTCCCGGCGCTCCTCGGCCGCGAGCGCACACGCCGAGCTGGACCGACGCCTCACCGACGTCACCGACCGCGCCGCCCGGGGGGCCGACGTCGGTGGGCTCCTCGCCCCGCTGGAGTCCCGCGCGGCGACGATCGAGCGCGACCTGATCGTCGCCGCCTCGGCCCGGGCGCACGCCAAGGCCGACCACGCCCAGGCCACCCGCGAGGTGGCCGAGCTCACCGCGCGGGGGCAGGCGGTGCGCTCCCTCGCGCACCGCGCCGTCGCCTCGGTGACGCCGTCGCCCCGGCTGGGAGTCCCCGACGTCACCGCGCTGGGCGACGTGCCGACCGAGCCCGCCGAGCTGAGCGCATACCGGGAACGACTGGGGCGGGTCGAGCGGGCGCTGAGCATGGCGCACGCGGAGTATGCCGCCGCGCTGGACCGTCTCGAGGACCTCACCGAGCGGGCGCGCCGGGTACGCGCAGCGCTCGCGGCGGCCGGTTCGGA
The DNA here is from genome assembly GCF_001942225.1 of Serinicoccus sp. CUA-874. Lineage (NCBI taxonomy): Bacteria > Bacillati > Actinomycetota > Actinomycetes > Micrococcales > Ornithinimicrobiaceae > Serinicoccus > Serinicoccus sp. CUA-874. The sequence continues at coordinate 8,092 of NZ_MKJZ01000009.1, forward strand.
GGACGCCATGAGCACCGTCGCGGACCAGACGGCGGCCGTGCTGGAGGACCGACCCACCGACCTGACGCGACTGGAGGCGTTGGTGCAGGCGCAGGAGAGCTACGCGAAGACGATGGGGGTGCGCCCGTGAGCGGGTCACCGTGCCGGGAGCCCGGGTGCACCGGGTCCTACGAGGACGGGTGGTGCAACGTCTGCGGCTCCCCCGAGCCCCGGCAGGCCCCGATCGAGGCGACCCCCGCCCGTCCGGTGCCCGCGAGCGCCGACCCGGAGCTGAACGGCGCACCCGGTTCGGGCGCCGACCCCGCCGCGGCGTCCGGCCACATGGTCGCGACCCCCGCCCCCGGGCAGAGCCGTCAGGCCGTCCACGCGGCCCGGGTGCGCCGCCGCCGTGCCGGGGCGGACAGCCGCCGCTCGCGGCTCGGCCTGGGCCTGACCACCGTCCCGGACGTGCCGGAGGGCGACCCGGTCGAGAAGCTCATGACCGACCCCCAGGTGCCCGAGGACCGGCGGGTATGCCCCGCGTGCGGCGCCGACGTGGGCCGCGCCGCGGGCGAGGGCGAGGGGCGCCAGCAGGGGTTCTGCCCGCAGTGCCGGGCGCCCTACTCCTTCACCCCCAAGCTGGAGCCGGGCGAGCTCGTGGCGGGGCAGTACGAGAACGTCGGCGCGCTCGCCCACGGCGGGATGGGCTGGATCTACCTTGGTCGCGACAAGAACGTCTCGGACCGCTTCGTCGTGCTCAAGGGACTGCTCAACACCGGCGACGACGACGCCCTCGACGCCGCGGTGGCCGAGCAGCAGTTCCTGGCCCAGGTCAAGCACCCGCTGATCGTCGAGATCTACAACACCGTCCAGCACGACGGCGACGCCTACACGGTGATGGAGCACGTCGGCGGGCGCAGCCTCAAGCAGCTGCTGCAGGACCGGATGCGCGAGGCGGGCCGCTACACGCCCTTCCCGGTCGACCAGGCCCTCGCCTACGTCATCGAGGTGCTGCCCGCCTTCACGCACCTGCACGACCTGGGCCTGCTCTACTGCGACTTCAAGCCGGACAACCTCATCCACGAGCGCGACGGCATCAAGCTCATCGACCTCGGCGGGGTGCGTCGGCAGGACGACCTGGAGTCACCGATCTACGGCACCGTGGGCTACCAGCGCCCGAGGTGGCCGAGGTGGGGCCGTCGGTCGCCTCGGACATCTACACGATCGGCCGCACGCTGTGCGTGCTCACCTTCGAGTTCCGCGGCTACCAGAGCGACTACGTGCACACCCTCCCGCCGCTGTCCCGGGTCCCGGCGTTCACCGAGCACGACGCCTTCTACCGCATCGTCGCCCGCTGCTGCGCCCCGGACCCCAACGACCGCTTCACCTCCGTGGAGGAGCTGCGCAGCCAGCTCGTCGGGGTGCTGCGGCAGGTCGTGGCCGCGAGCGGGCCCGAGCGCCCGGCCACGCTGTCGTCGCACAGCCCGGCCTTCGAGCCGCCGGTCACGACCGGAGAGACGCTGTCGTGGTGGGAGCTGCCCGAGCTCAAGCGGGACGAGCAGGACCCCATGCTCGACTGGATCGCCAGCCACACCGGAAACGACCCGGCCGCCACCTACGAGGCGCTGCTGTCGGCACCCGAGGAGAGCGCCGAGGTCTTCCTCGCGCGGGCGCGGGCTGGCATACGGGTGGGGCAGGAACGCTGGGTGGACGACGCCGTCCGCGGGCTGCTGGACGAGGACCCGTGGGACTGGCGCGGCTCGTGGACCCGGGGCCTGTGGTCGCTGTCGCAGGCCGACGGCGATGAGACCGTCACCGCCGCCCGGGCCCAGGAGGCCGCCGGGCACTTCGCCGCGGTGCGCGACGCCCTGCCCGGCGAGATCGCGCCCCGTATGGCGTTGGCGCTGGCCACCGAGCTCGCCGGCTACGGCTCGGCGGCCGAGCAGGACTACCTGCGTGCCTGGCGCACGGACGCCGCATACGTCGCGCCGGCGGCCTTCGGGCTGCACCGCGTGCGGCTGCAGCGGGACGACGTGGAGGGGGCGATCACCGCCCTGGACTCGGTCCCGGCGAGCAGCCGGGCCCACCCGCGGGCCCGGTGGCTGCGGGCCGAGCTGCTCCGGCGCCGCGGCAGCCTGGCGGACCTGCGCGAGTCGATGCACTCGGTGCGCCGGCTGACGCTGGACCCGCGGCAGCGGGCACAGTTCAACGCCGTGCTCTTCGAGCAGGCGCTGGAGCAGGTCACCCAGCACGGTCCGAAGCCCGACTGGCAGGTCGGCGAGGTCACGCTGACCCGCGACGCCCTGCAGCGGGCGCTGGAGAAGGAGTACCGCGTGCTCGCCGACTACACCCCCGACCCGCAGGAGCGGGCCGGGCTCATCGACCGTGCCAACGCGGTCCGTCCCTGGAGCTGGACATGACGCAGCAGACCCCCGAACCGGTGGACTCCGCGGAGCCCGGCGAGCGCGCCCCAGGCGAGCGCGACCCCGGCGCCCTGCCGGACGACCCGACGGCTCCGATCCCGGCCCCGGGCGCGCGCACCGGTGTTGCGGCGCACGCCGACGGGGAGCGCCCCAACGCAGGGCGGGCCGGGCGGAGCGAGGCGGACTCGGGGTTGGACCGGGCGGACGCCCCGACCGAGGAGCGGGAGGGTGAGCCGGGGCGCGAGCCGGCGGACGCCCCCACCGAGGACGAGGCCGAGCAGGAGCCGGAGCCCTTCAGCGAGGGGCCTCCCCCGCTCCCCGAGCCGATGCTCGTGCTCGGTGGCGACCTCGCCCCGGCGCGCGCGGCCGAGCCGACCCCCACGGTGGATCACGGGACGTGCGCCTCGTGCGGTGGCCCCTACGACGAGGACGGGTGGTGCACCCAGTGCGGCGAGCGCCGCCCCGACCCCCGGCACCACACCAGCGCCAGCCCGTCCGCCGCCGTCGCCGGGGTCTGCGACAAGGGGCGACGCCACCGCGACAACGAGGACGCGATGGCGCTCTGGGCCGACGACGCCCTCCCCGGCCGCGCGGTGCTCGTGGTCTGCGACGGCGTGTCGAGCGCGCCACGCTCCGCCGAGGCGAGCGAGGCGGCCGCCGAGGCGGCCCTCGCGGTGCTGACCGGCGGGACCACCCCGCACGAGCGGCACGGCGAGGCGGCTCGCGCCGCTGCCGCCGCCGTCGAGGAGGTCGCCACGCAGTTCGCGACGGAGGCGACCGCCCCGTCCTGCACCTACGTCGCGGCCGTGATCGAGGGAGGTCGTGCCTCCGTCGGTTCGATCGGCGACAGCCGGGCCTACTGGCTGCCGGACGAGGGCGAGCCGCGCCGGCTGAGCACCGACGACTCCATGGCCGAGGAGCAGATCCGGGCCGGCATCAGCCGCGCCGAGGCCGAGGCGGGCCCGCTCGGGCATACCATCACCCGGTGGCTCGGCCCGGACGCCCCGGACGTGGAGCCGGCGGTGACCGGGCAGGACGTGAGCTCCCCCGGCTGGGTCCTGGTGTGCAGCGACGGTCTGTGGAACTACGCGTCCGAGCCCGCCGACCTCGCCGCGGTGGTGAGCTCCCGCGCCGGCGAGGCCGGGGCGGGGCCGCTGGTGCTCGCCGAGGCGCTGGTCGCGTGGGCCAACGAGCAGGGTGGCGCCGACAACATCACGGTCGCCCTCGCCCGCTGCGCGGGCACGAGGCAGGATGGTGCACATGGCTGAGTTCTCCTCGACCGTGCACCAGAACGAGTTCCTTCCCGACGGCGGGACCGACGTCCACGCGATCGTGTCGGTGACCTGCACCGACGCGGGGGCGGTGGTGCCGACGACGACGGGCGGCTCCGGCGGGGAGGCGGGCGAGGTCATCATCGTCGACGTCTCCGGGTCGATGGACGTGCAGGGGGTGCAGGCGGCCGCGTATGCCGCGTCGGCGGCCCTGGACCAGATCGTCGACGGCGTGTGGTTCGCCATCGTGGCCGGCAACCACGAGGCCGCGCTGTGCTACCCGACCGGCAACACCGCCGCGATGGCGCGCATGTCGGCCCAGACCCGGCTCGAGGCGAAGCGCTCGCTGCAGCGGCTGGTGCCGGGCGGCGGGACGGCGATGGGCCGGTGGCTGCTCGCCGCCGGGCAGCTCTTCGGCACGGTGCCCTCGCTGTCCAAGCGGCACGCGATCCTGCTCACCGACGGCGCCAACCAGCACGAGACCCCGCAGGAGCTCACCTGGGCGCTGGAGCAGGTGCGTGGCCGCTTCCAGGCGGACTGCCGCGGGTTGGGCGCGGCGTGGCAGGTCGCCGAGGTGCGACGGATCGCCGAGGCACTGCTGGGGGGTGTCGACCTCATCCGGACCTGGGACGGGCTGAGCGAGGACTTCGCCGCGCTCATGAGCACGTCGATGAGCAAGGGGGTCAGCGAGGCCCAGCTGCGTGTCTGGGCCCCGCAGGGCGCCGAGGTGCTCTTCGTCAAGCAGGTCAGCCCCACGCTGGAGGACCTCTCCGGGAGACGGGTCGAGGTGAACCCGCTCACCGGCGGCTACGACACCGGCGCCTGGGGCGACGAGACACGGGACTACCACGTCGCCGTCCGGCTGGCTCCCAAGGGCATCGGCCAGGAGCAGCTGGCTTCGCGGGTGCAGCTCGTCGTGGGCGAGGAGGTGCAGACCCAGGGACTGGTCAAGGCCGCCTGGTCCGCCGACGACGTCCTCACCGCGCAGATCAGCCCCGAGGTGGCGCACTACACCGGGCAGACCGAGCTGGCCTCGGCCATCCAGGAGGGTCTGCGGGCCAAGGCGATGGGCGACGACGTGACCGCCACCTCACGGCTGGGCCGGGCGGTCCAGCTCGCGCAGGCGACCGGCGACGACGGCGCGACCTCCCGGCTGTCCCGGGTGGTCGACATCGACGACGCCGCCACCGGGCGGGTGCGCCTGCGCCGCGACGTGGACCGGCTCGACGAGATGGAGTTGGACACCGCGTCGACCAAGACCACCCGGGTGCGGCCCGGCTGATGGTGCTCTGCCCCGAGGGTCACGAGAGCGAGGCCACCGACTACTGCGACACCTGCGGCTCACCGATCACCGCTGTGCCGCTGCGGGCGGCGCAGCCGGCCGTGGGTTCGGTCGTGCCGGGTGCGACCGAGGGGTCCGGTGAGGTGGAGGCCGCCTCTCCCGGTCAGCCCGGCTCGGCGCTCGACCTGGGGCCGCCGGTGGCGGCGCCCAGCCAGACCTGCCCGCACTGCGGGGCGCTGAACGTCGCCGACGCCCTCTTCTGCGAGTCCTGCGGCTACGACTTCACCACCGGCGCCGCTCCGCTGGGCGAGGAGCCCTCCCCGGAGGAGCAGGCTCCGGAGGAGGCTGAGGCGGCGGGGACGTCGCCCGATGCACAGGACGAGGACGAGGCGCCCGAGCAACCAGAGCCGACGCCCGGTGAAGACGTGGCCGACGCCGAGCCGCACCCCGAGCCCGAGCCGGAGCCCGAGGTCAGCGTCGAGGTGGCCGCGCACGCCCGCCCCCGGCATACCCCACCCTCGCGCGACCTCGCCGACACGTGGGTGGTCGAGGTGTGGGTCGACCCGGACTGGTATGCCGTGCAGCAGACCGCGGAGGCGTGCCCGAGCGCGGGTGTCCCGGACGTGGTCGCCGTGCAGCGGTCGGTGGTGCTCATCGGGCGGCCGTCGGGCAGCCTCGGGTCGCGGCCGGAGGTCGACGCCGGCGCCGACAGCGCGGTCTCCCGCCGGCACGCCCAGCTGACCAGCGACGGGCGCCGGTGGTGGATCGAGGACCTCGGCAGCAGCAACGGGACCTACGTCGCACGGTCGGCGAGCCGTTGCCGACGACGCCGCTGACGCCCGGGCAGCGGGTGGAGATCGACCGCGACGACCGGATCTACGTCGGGGCCTGGACCCGCCTCGTGCTGCGCCAGGCGACCGAGTCCGAGCGGCAGGGGACAGGATGAACCGGCCGTGACGGCGTGCCGTACCCCACGTCAGGTCCGGCCCGCGGCCTAGAGTTCACCCATGCCCGCAGACGACGCCGCCCCGGTGACCCGCTCGAGCCGGGCACGGCTGCGCCGCTCCGGTCGCCACCTGGTCCGCTTCGGCGGGCTGCTGGCCGTGGTGGCCCTGGTCGTCACGCTGATCGGCGGCTGGGCCACGCGCTCGCTGCTGGACCATCTGCAGTCCAACTCGACCGAGCTGCTCGACGGCACCGCGACGGTCTCGCTGGTCGAGGGCACCGAGCGCACGCTCTACGTCACCGGTGGCCTCATCGCCCCCGGCGAGATCGTGCCCACCCCGGTCGAGCAGATCACCTGCACCATCACCGGGCCCGGCGGCGAGCTGCCCTTCACCACCCTCGACGAGGAGGGCTCGCGGGTCGGCATCGACACCGCGCTGGCGCGCTTCCAGGTCGTCGGCCACTTCCGGGCCGAGCAGGCGGGCGAGCACCTCATCGACTGCGAGGGACGCGGTGTCGTCGTCGCCCCCGAGGTGAGCCCGGCCAACGCGCTGCTGCGGCTGGGCGGCCTCGCCCTGGGCAGCCTGGGCACCTTCGTCGGGCTCTCGATGCTGCTCATCGGCGGGGTGCTGCTGCTCCTGGTCCGTCCGCCCGAGGACGGCGCCGAGGAGGTCGTCGAGGACGCCCCGCCCGAGGAGGGCGCGGACGAGTGGTGGGAGGACGAGGCCGGTGAAAGTCGGCCCGCCGACGGCGACGCAGCGGTGCCGAGCGGGGAGGTCAGGGACGACGCCGGTGCCCCCGGAGAGGACTACGTCGACCTCACCGACGAGGAGCTCGCGGCGCTGTCCGAGGAGGAGATCGCCGAGCTGGTCGCCTCCGGTCAGCTCGTCTTCGTCGACGACGACGAGGGGGCTGCCGGCGGGGTCGACGAGTCGGGGTCCTCCAGGCCGTAGGTCCGCAGCACCGCCGCGAGCGCCGGATGGTCCCGGTCGAGCAGGTGCGCCGCGGCCTCGAGGTCCTCGGGGGTCGCCGCGGCGCGCAGCACCGCGCGGACCGCGGCGTCGTCCGCAGGTCCGGGCAGGTCGTGACGCGTCGTGCCCGTCGTCAGGGTCGTCGACCAGGAGCCGGTCGACTCGCGCACCTGCTCCAGCCGCTCCGTTATGCCGTCGGCCGGCACCTCCCCCGCGCGCACCTCCTCGAGCAGCTCGAGCACCTCGGCCAGCCGCCGTTGCACCGCCGGGTTGCCGATCTTGGCCCGCTTGCCCGACCCGAGCTGACTGAGCATCGGGGCGGACATCCCCAGCGTCCGGGCCAGCTGGGCTTGCGACAGACCGAGGCCGCGCGTCAGCCGCGCGAAGACGTCGGCGAGCGGCTCGCCGTAGAGCTCCACCTGAGACGCCACCGTGCGCTCGACCTCGCTCACCTCGTCCTCCTGTCCGCCGCTGTGCCGTGGGCCCCGGCCTCGTGCCGGGTCCCTGCGCCTGACCACCTTAGGCTGGGACGGCGCCGCCGCGCCCCTAGCCGGCCGCCAGTTGACTTTGCAACTGCGAACGTTTACTTTCGCTAATGCATACGTTCGCATCTTCCGAGGGGACCATCGTGACCAGGATCCGCCACAGCCTGACCGCCGCCGCGACGGCGGTGCTGCTCGCCCCCGGCGTCGCCACCGCGTCGACCACCGACTCCCCCGACGACGCCCAGCTGCTCCTGCTGCTGGACTCCTCGGGCTCGATGGAGGACCCGGACGCCGAGGGCGAGCCCAAGATCGACGCGGCCAAGGCCGCAGTGGGCACCCTCGTCGACGGGCTCAACCCCGACCAGCAGGTCGCGTCCGGCTCTTCGGCGGCAGCGTCCCGCTGGACGAGCCGCGCGAGGACAAGTGCACCGACAGCGAGCTCGTGGTCCCCATCGGCAGCGGCAACACTGACGCGATGCGCGACGCCGTGGAGGCATACCAGCCCCTGGGCGAGACCCCGATCGCGTATGCGCTGCAGCAGGCCGCGGACGACCTCGGCGAGGAGGGCAACCGGACGATCCTGCTCGTCTCGGACGGAATCGCCACGTGCGACCCCGACCCGTGCGAGGTCGCCGAGGAGCTCACCGCCGACGGCTTCGACCTCGTCGTGCACACCGTGGGCCTGGGCGTGGACCAGGAGACGAGGGACCAGCTGGAGTGCGTCGCCGACGTCGCGGGCGGCACCTACTACGACGCCGACGACACCGACACCCTCACGACGGCGCTCACTCGCATCTCGACCCGGGCCTTCCGCCCGTTCCAGCTCAGCGGCGAGCCGGTCACCGGGACGGTCGACCCCGCGCAGGCCCCGGTGCTGGACGTCGGTCGCTACGTCGACGAGGTCGGGGAGGAGCCGCTGAGCTACCGGGTGCGCCGCACCCTCTCGCAGAGCACCCTGCACGTCAGCGGGACGCTGCGTCCCGATGACGACACCGGCATGTCGGCGCTCAACCTGGTCCTGGAGACCCCCGACGGGAGGAGCTGCGACCTCTCGGCCTTCGCCGTCTGGACCGCGGGCAGCGGCGACACCTTCGGCAGCGGCAGCGTCAACGGCGTGCCGGCCAGCTATCGCGAGTGCGGCGACGTGGACGAGCTGGTGCTCCGGGTGGAGCAGCAGTCCGGCGCCCGGCTGGCCGGCCAGACCATCGAGATCGTCGTCCACGAGGAGCCCGCGCCCCAGGACCCGGCAGCGCTCCCGGACGCCGACGCCCGGCCGGAGTGGCAGGACGTGGCGCCGGGCGAGCCCACCGCCTCGGTCGTCGGGGGCACCTCGTTCAACGACCCCCCCACTCTCGAGCCGGGCGCGACCTACACCTCCGACATCGTCCCCGGGGAGGTCCTGGTCTTCGCGGTGCCGGTGGGTTGGGGCCAGCACCTGCAAGCGCTCGTCGACGTGCCTGCGCCCGAGGAGGGGGTGGCCCAGACCATCGGCACCGCGGGCACGGTCCTCGACGTCGGCATCGTGGGGCCGGACCGGGGCGACGCCGTGGCCCACACCGCCGACGTGCCGGACCTCAGCGGGCGGACGAACCTCTCGGCGCGAGAGGGCGGCCGGGTCGCAGAGACGTCCTACGTCGTCCAGTGGCGCAACCGGGAGAACGCGAGCCCGGCCGACGGCGCCGACCGGGCCGGCGAGCACTTCGTCGTGGTGTCCCTGGTCTCCGACGACCAGAGCTCGGTCCCGGTGCCCTTCTCGCTGGTCACGGAGGTCCTGGGCGAGGTCGACGGTGAGCCCACCTACCTGGAGGCCGGGGAGCCGCCCGCGGCCGCCACGCAGGAGGCACGGTCCTCGTCGGAGGCGGGCGCCGACCAGAGCGACGACGAGAGCAGCGCCGAGGCCGAGCCGACCGAGGACGCGAGCGCCGCGGCCCCGGCGGAGGATGGCGACGACAGGCTGCTGACCCTCATCTGGGTGCTGGCCGGTCTCGGGCTGGTGGTGGCCTTCGTGGGCGGCTACCTGCTCGTGCGCGGCCGGCGCTTCAGCACCTGACGCGGCCCAGGGAGGGCACCGGGCCCCGGGCCCACCGCCGGTGTGGTCCGGGGCGCCGGTTCAGCCCAGCAGCGCGAGCAGGCCCGCGGCCAGGACCAGCAGCAGCCCGAGCCCGAGCAGCGCCATCCCGAGCCGTGAGCCCGCCCCCGCGCCGCCACCTTCTGTACGGGACGTCGCTTCCTGGGCAACGGGCCCCAGATCCGTAGGTCCAGAACGCGAGGTCGGCCCGGTCTGCCCCTCCTCCGGCCCGGCCGCGCCCCATCCGGCGGGCAGCTCGGGGACCTGGTCGAAGACCTCGACCTCACCGGCGTCCCAGGTCTGTGGCGAGGCGACCAAGCCGGTCGCGCGCAGCGCCTCCCGCGCGGCGGCGGCGTCGGCATACCGCTCCCCCGGCTCGGCCGCGGCGAGGTCCAGCACAACCGTGACGAGGCCGCTGTCGACACCCTGGCGCACCAGCAGGTCAGCGAGCGAGCCCGCCGCGTCGGCGCCCGGCCGCTGCGCCAGCAGCATCTCCGCGGCGCTCAGACCCGCGGCGTAGAGATCGGCCCGGGGGTCGGGGTCCCAGCCGACCCGCAACGTCTCGGGCGCGGCATACCCGATCGTCCCGACCGCGTGGTGCACGTGGGTGAGGCGGGGGTCGTCGACACCGGTGACGATGCCGAAGTCGGCGAGCCGGAGCCGCGGGAGGCCCGAGCCGGTCGCGTCCAGGAGCAGGTTGGCCGGCTTGACGTCGCGGTGCACCAGACCCTCGCCGTGGATCCGCGCGAGCGCGTCCAGGAGCTGGTCGAGCAGCGTCGCGACCCAGACCGTCGGGAGCGGGCCGTGGTCGCCCACGAGGGTCGCGACCGACCCGCCGCGGACCAGCGGCATCGCGATGAGGACGCGGTCGTCGTCCCCGGCCCAGCCGAGCGGGGTCAGGACGTGCGGGTGCTCGACCCGGACCGCCTGCTCGCGGACGAAGCGGAGCAGCGTCGGGGCGTCGCTCTGCCGGAGGACCTTGGCGGCGACGTAGCGTTCCTCGCGCTGGCCCCAGGCGCGCCACACGACGCCCGCGCCCCCTTCGCCCAGGGGTCGACGAGCTCGTAGCGACCACCGAGCACCTCTCCCACGTCGACCAGCCTAGAGTCCCACCGCGGGCGATCTCGCTATGGTGCTGGCATGACGTATGCGAACCCGCCCGCCCGGCGCAGCGGCCTGACCACAGCCGGCAAGTGGATGCTCATCATCGGCCTGGTCCTGTCCATCATCGCCGGCGCGATCGTCGCCTGGGGAGCCGTGGCCGGCGTCCGCGCCTTCGGCGACATGGAGGACGACCTGACGATGGAGGGCGGTCAGGCCACGGTGTCCATGGAGGAGGGGGACCTGCGCTACGTCTTCAGCGAGGGCTCCGGTGGTGACGTCGCGTGCACCGTCACCCTGCCGGACGGCAGCGAGGAGACGCTGCAGGCGGCCGACGACCTGAGCACCGGGCAGGAGCCGCAGGTGCAGGCAACGACCGTGGGGATCTACACGGCCACCAGCACCGGTGAGCACACCTTCACCTGCGAGGGCGGACAGACCGCCCTGTCCCCGAACCTCGCGGCCAGCACCTTCGTCGCCATCGCGTTCGGCGCCCTGGCTGCGGTGGCCCTCATCCCGCTGCTGCTGCTCACTGTCGTCGGGCTCATCATGTGGCTCGTCGGCCGCGGCCGGGACAAGCGGGCCGCGCAGAACCCGCAGGGCGGCTACGGCTACGGCCCCGGGCAGCAGCCCTACCCGCAACAGGGCTACGGGCACCAGGGGTACGGCCAGCAGCCGGGCAGCGGTGCGGGGCAGCCGCCCACCCAGGGCTACGGCCAGTCGCAGGGCTACGGCCAGTCGCAGGGGCAGGGCGCTCCCCCGCCTCCCCCGGCCCCGGGCGCCGCACCGGACGAGGGTGGCGACGCGCGCGACCCTTACCGGCGCGACTGAGCGTCGGTCACCACCGCCGGACGTCCTCGCGATCCTGCGACGCCATCGCGGAGTTGCGGCCCGTCCGGCTCACACCGCGTGTCACGGACTGTCGGCGCCGCCGTTGACGTTGAGCGTCTCGCCGACCACGTAGCTGCTCTCCGGTGACGCCAGGAAGACGTAGGCGGGGGCGAGCTCGACCGGCTGGCCGGCACGGCCGAGAGGTTGCCCCAGGCCGAACTCCGGGATGGCGTCCTTGGGCTGACCCTGCACTACCTGCAGCGGCGTCCAGATGGGGCCGGGAGCGACGATGTTGACGCGGACCCCCTTCGGCGCCAGCTGCTTGGCCAGGCCCTTGCCGAAGGTGTTCATCGCACCCTTGGTCATGGCGTAGTCCAGCAGGTGCTCGCTGGGGCTGTAGGCCTGGATCGAGCTGGACAGGATGATCGTCGACCCCGGCCCCAGGTGCCCCACCGCCGCCCGACACATCCAGAACATCGCGTAGATGTTGGTCTTGACCGTGAGGTCGAACTGCTCGTCGCTGATCTCCTCGATCGACGGGGTGCTGACCTGCTTGCCCGCGTTGACGACGAGCACGTCGAGTCCACCGAGCTTGTCGGCGGCCTGGTCGACGATGCGCTCGGCCGTCTCGCGGTTGGTGACGTCACCGGGCAGCTGCTCGCAGACCCGACCCTCCGCCTCGACGAGCTCGCGGATGCGGTCGGCGTCCTCCTGCTCGTCCGGCAGGTAGTTGATCGCCACATCGGCGCCCTCACGGGCGTAGGCAATGGCGACGGCGCCGCCGATGCCGGAGTCACCACCGGTGACGAGGGCACGACGGCCGGTCAGCCTGCCGGTGCCACGGTAGGACGTCTCGCCCCGGTCAGCCGGCGGATCGAGCTCGGCGTCCAGCCCAGGCATGGGCTGGTCCTGCTCGGGCGGCGAGATCCGGGGATGACGGGTGGTCGGGTCGTCGAAGGTCAGCTGATCGCTGGTGCTGGGCATAGGGAGATCCTGCCCCCGTGGCCGGCGGTCCGCACGACGGGGCGGCACGACCGGCGCACGGGCGCGGACCGGCCTCGCTCACCCCTTGAGGTCGTCCTCGCCCTCCCCCGGCTGCACGCTCCACTCCGGCGGGGAGTCCTTGCCGGAGTCCTCGTCGGCCTCGGCCTGCTCGGCCGTGTCCTGGACGATGCCCTGGGCGTGGTGGGTCGGGGCATACACGGCATAGAGCCGCATCGGCTCCTCGCCGGTGTTGATGACGTCGTGCCAGGTGCCGGCGGGCACCTGGATCGCCCACCCGTCGCTGACGTCCTGGGTGAAGCTGAGGTCGTCCTCCGCGGGACCCATGACGCAGCGTCCCTGCCCGGAGTCGAGGCGCAGGAACTGGTCGGTCTCCGGGTGCGCCTCCAGCCCGATGGACTCCCCCGGCGGGATCGACATCAGGGTGACCTGGAGGTACTTCCCGGTCCAGGCGACCGTGCGATAGGTGTCGTTGGCGCGCGTCTCGGTCTCGATGTCGAAGGCGTTGGGCCGGGGGCCGTTGTCGGTGACCATGCGGGTTCCTGTCGTCGGGGGGTATGCCGGTCACCAACCTACGACCCGCCACCGACACCGCGCAGGTCACCCCGACCGCGTGGCGGTCGCCTCGTAGCGCAGCGTGCTCGCGCGGCAGGTCGCGAACTCGTCCACGTCGACGACGAGCACGAACGACAGGGCCCCGCCCCGGGCATGCCCCACCACGAGCTCGGCGCGGCTGAGCTCGGCGGGCACCGGCTCATTCCCCGCAGCGGCCTGACCGCGGGCGCGAGCGCGCTCCAGCAGAGCCGAGCAGGCTCCAGCGGCGGGTCCACGTCGGGCTACAGCAGCAGCAGTGGCGGCAGCTTCAGCGGCGCGGGCAGCTCCTCGCGGTTCTGAGCAGGTCGGACACCCCGCGGTCCACCGCCTGCCGGTCGCGGGAGGCAGCTCATACCCGGGTATGACGCAGGTTCAGCCCGCGGTGCGACGACGGACGCGGCCGTGGTCGCACAGGGTGGAGCCATGAACACCACGAAGACGACCACGAGCACCTCGACCGACACCCGCGGCTCGCAGCTGCTCGTCCTCGGGCTGACCTGCGGCGTGGCTCTCGCACTGGCGCTGGACGACTGGCTCTATGTCGCCACCGGCATCGCCTCGCGCTCGCCTTCGGCTGGCGCCCCGGCAGTTCCGCGGACTCCGGCCGCTGAGCCCCTCCTCCTCGACCCCTCCCTGAGACCAACGTCGGGACAGCAGGACCTCCATCGGGAAGTTCGCCGATGGAGTCCAGCTATCCCGTGGTCGGTTGTCGGCAGCAGGGCTCATCTCGGGGAGATCGCCCCTGCGGCGGAGGGGTGTCCGCCGGATGGCCGATGTGTAGCGCACGCCGACGGGGCAGAGTGGGACCATGACGATCACGAACCCCACCGAGCGCACCAGGCACCGCGGACTGCCGAACGCCGGTCGGGCCGGTCTGGCCACGGTCGGCGTGCTCGCAGTCGCCGGGACCAGCCTGGGGCTGTTCCTCGCCCAGGCACCAGACGACGCAGCCACCGGCCTGACCGTGGACGACACGGCACAGATCATGGAGGTCGACCGGCTGGACGCGGCGGTCGAGGAGCTGGAGTTCCACGACCCCACCGAGCTTGCCGTCTTCACCTATCGCGGTGGCAGCGACGCCGATGACCAGTCGCTCAACCGCGCGGTGCTCGACCACGCACGCGAGAGCCGCCCGGAGTGGCTGAGCGAGGACGGGCAGCGTTGGGCCGACGGGCTGTTCGTGCTGGCGGTCGACCCCGAGGCCCGCCTGGTGGGCACCTACTTCGGCGACGACCGCGCCGTCGGCGACGAGGAGCAGCTGGACATCCAGGAGGCCACGAAGGACGACTTCCGATCAGCGCGGTGGACCGACGGCGCGGTGGCCGGCCTGAAGGAGGGAGCGGACCGGATCAACGCGCCGTTCATGCGCAGCGCCGGCGGCGTGGTCCTGGGCATCTTGGGCTCTGTCGTCGCCCTCATCGCCGGCGCGACCTGGGTCGGCGTCGGCGTCGCGCGATCCGCCGGGAGCCGACGGATGAAGGAGGACGCCGACCGGCGCGTCGCGGACGTCAAGCGCGACGCCGCCGACACCGAGCGTCACGCCAAGAGGATCCCCGATGACTCGCGATACGGATTCGAGGTGCTGCGTCGCTTCGACGACTACCGGCGTGGCGTCCGCGAGCTGACCGAGTTGGAGCAACGGGCCGCCCAGCTGGCGCCGTCGACCTACAACCGCAAGGGCGTCGCGTCAGAGCTGACGGCATACCAGGAGAAGGCGGTCGAGCTCGACCACCTCGACGACGCCATCGCCGACACGGCGATCTTCCTCACCCAGGACGCCGACTGGCGAGAGGCCTGGGCGCGGCAGGTCGACCCCGTCCGGGAAGACCTGGAGCGGGTCACGCCGCTGCTGGAAGAGGAGCTGCCGGAGGAGGCGCGCGACCTCCCCGAGGGAGAGACGCTGAGGGGTTTCGCGACAGCAGCACTGACCCGGTTGGACGAGGTCCAGCACGGTCTCGAGCGCGGTGAGGTGTCGCCGGACGACGCGCTGGACGCCCTGCGGGACACCCGTGAGGGACTCAGCGAGCATCTCGACCAGCTCTCCGAGAGCGTGGTGCAGGCGGTGGGCAAGGACGAGACCCAGCGCGAGACGCTGCGCACCACGCTGGCCCGGCAGCGCGACGAGGCCCGCCCCAGTCCATCGATCATCGGGACCGCCTACCCGGCGTGGGCCTACTTCCCGGTCGCGGCGATGAGCACCGGGGTGTCGGAGGGCACGCAGCAGATCGCGGCGAGCTCCGGGGGCGGCGGCACCTCCGGCTACTCCGGCGGGAGCTTCAGCGGGGCCGGGAGCTCCTCGAGCTTCTGAGGCGGCTGCTCACTCGATCCCTCGCTGCCTGCGCGCGACCGACGTCGATAGCACAAGCCTCATCGGGAAGTACGCCGATGGAGGTCTGGCTACCCCGACATCGGTCCGTGGCAGGCAGGGATGGTCAGGAAGACTCCGCCGGGCTCAGCCCGCCAGCGTCTCGGTGTCGATGGCGGCGCGGTAGCGCACCTGGCCGTCGACGACCTTGTCGTAGTAGTCGTCGACCTGACCGGCGTCGATGACCTCGACCGTGGCGGTGATGCCGTGCTCGCCGCAGAAGTCGAGCATCTCCTGGGTCTGCGGCAGGCCGCCGATCATGCTGCCGCGGATGGCTCGCCGGTTGCCGATGAGCGAGAAGGCGCTGACCTGGAGGGAGTCCTCGGGCGCACCGGCGTTGGCGAGCACGCCGCCGCGGTCGAGCAGCCCGAGGTAGTCATCGAGCGGGATGCCGGAGCCGATGCCCGGCCCGACACCGGCCTCCTTGAGCGGGTGGTATGTCGTGATGCCGGCGCACAGCAGCGGCGTCACACCCGCGTGGTCGGACTCGGCATACGTCCCTGGGATCCTCACGACGAAGTCGTCACGGACGACGACCTCACCGCTGTAGCCACCCTTGGTGATCTCGCCGTGGTAGTCCTCCGCACCGGAGGTCTGGACGGCACCCTTGGCGCAGTACTGCTCCTCGCCGTCCTGGCAGGCGGCGCACTCGCCGCACGAGTCGACCAGGCAGCCGACACCGACGACATCGCCGACCTGGTGGTCGCTCACGTCGGAGCCGACCTCGAGGACGGTGCCGAGGATCTCGTGGCAAGGGGTCAACGGGTAGAGCGCCTCGCCCCACTCGCCACGCTTCATGTAGATGTCGCTGTGGCAGATGCCGGCCCAGCGGATGTCGATGCGCACGTCGTCGGGCCAGGGCATTCCCTGCGTGACCGGCGACTGGAGGTGCGGCGCTAGCGTGGCCGCGTGACGATGATCCACCTGCGGGTGAGGCACCTGCCACGAATCGGTTTCCTCGGTCGGCGCCGCCCGGTGCAGATCGAGGTCGACCCGTGGCCGCCGGGCTGGGTCCGCTCCCCTGTCACGACCGAGCGCGCCTACACCCTGATCAAACCGTTGATCGGGTGGGACGAGGCCATGCTCCTGCTGCAGCGCGCGCGGCGAGAGTGGACGGGCGGGACCGGGCCATGGGTGAGCGCCTTCACGGGCGTGGTCAGCCAGGAGTGACCGCGCGCAGCGGGACCGCGTGGGCAGGCCTCAGCCCGGACCCGGCAGTCCTGTCGGCGGGTCAGGCTCAGGGTGCTCGCCGAAGCGGTCCCAGTCCCCCCATACGGGCCGCTCCCGCCAATGACCCGACATGTCGAGGTCGCGATAATGGGTGATCTTCACCTCCGGCATGCCTTTGATCGTCTCGCGGCAAGTCGCTGTGCCGTCCTGCCGGAACACCCATGCCTTGTGGGCGGCACTCTGGGAGAAGGTCCGAGGCCCCGAGGAATCCTCCGCGTAGACCCACACCTTGTAGTTCATCAAGAACAGCTTGTCACTCTCGCTGACCTGGCCCCAGTCGAAGGACTCCACGATGGAACCGTTGTCGTCGTAGACACGGACGCGTACATGGTCACCGCCAGCACCCATGACCAGCGTGTAGTCCGGGACCGCACGGTCAGCGCGAAGGCGGCTGACGGAGAGCTGAGGCGACGTCTCGAAACAACGCTCTGCCTCCTGCTGATCGATCTCCGCGATGGGCTGCAGCAGCCGTATGTTCCAATCGCGGCCGTAGCGGTAGCTCACGTCGTCAGCACGGGCTCGGGGTGTTCGCCGTAACGGTCCCAGTCGCCCCATGCGGGTCGCTCACGCCAGTGGCCCGACATATGCAGATCGCGATACCGCGTGATCTTCACCTCGGGCATGCCCTTGATCGTCTCGCGGCAGGTCGCTGTGCCGTCCTGGAAGAAAACCCAGGCCTTGTGCGCCACCGAGTCCTTGAAGCCCTGCGGTTCCGAGACATCGTCTCCGTAAACCCAGACCTTGTGATTGTCAAGAAACAATTCTGGTCGCCCTGGAACCTCGCCCCAATCGTAGGATTCGATGACCGATCCAGCGGCGTCGTAGCGGTGAACCCGAACATGGCTGGCATCGGGACCAACGAGTATCGTATACGTTGGGTTTCTGCCCGTGTCGGACATTCGTGTCACAGATGTCCAGCCCGCGAAGCCCCGCTCGCGAGCAGCGGCCTCGCCAATCTCGTCGATGGGGCACTGGAGCCGGTTGTTCCACTTGCTTCCGTACCTGAAGGTCATGCCTCTCCCATGTCTCAAACTTATGTCTTGCAATCGAACCCATTCATGTCAACAATGCGAATATCGCGAGTCTTCGCGTAGGTCACAAGTTCGGTTGGTATCACGCCGCCACGCTGGGGCGGTACCTGGAGTACGAGCTGACCGTCCAACCTCTGACCAGCTAGACCTTCCTCGACGTCACGTGGCGTTCACGAGATTCTTGCATTGGGAGGGTACTTTGTCGCAAGTTCCCGCCCGTAGCTCTTCGCTGTGCTGAGATCGATGTCGTTTGGTTGCGTCAGTTTTCGAGAAACGATGTCCTCTGGTGCACTGGCCGGAGGGTGCGTAGGTGGCTTGGCGAGGCATGTCACCAGGGCGTCACCGTCACCGCCGTCGTCAACCTAGCCAGACTTAGCCAAGCGGAGATATCGTTGACTACATGATCCAGGTCAACGTGCATGAGGCGAAGTCGCAGCTGTCCCGCCTCATCGAGGCCACGCTCGCCGGTGAAAAGGTGACCATCGCGCGCTCCGGTCGGCCCGTCGTCGACCTGGTCGTCCACTCCTCTCCGCCGGTCGTCATCGGCGTCCCAGGCTGGGCCGGCGCTGACGTCGACACTGATGCGCTGGACGCGCCTGATCCGCAGATCGACGCCCTGTTCGCCGGTGCGGACGAGTGAGCGGCCTCCTTCTCGACACCAACGCGTTGCTCTGGACCCTGACGGGTGACTCACGCCTGGGACCGGAAGCACGGAAGAGCATCACCGGGGCAGGCGTCGTGAGGTTCTCGGCGGTCTCTGTCCTCGAGATCACCATCAAGACGATGCTCGGCAAGCTCTCGCTCCCCGGTGATCTGCCGACGGCACTCACCGCCAGCGGTCTCACCGAGATCCCCCTGACATCCCGGCATGCCGGTGCCCTGACCGAGTTTGCCGAGCTGGCCCGCCACGACCCGTTCGATCAAATGCTCCTGGCGCAGGCACACGTGGAGCAGCTGAGCCTGCTCACGTCAGATGGCACGCTCCTCGGACTGGGTCTGCCCTGGGTGATCGACGCCCACCAATGAGCCGGACCTCGTCATCGTCGACACCGGCGTCGACATCACGGCCCTCGGTGGACGGGGCGCCTACCTGCCCGACATGGACGACCTTATCCTCGTCAAGGTCGCCACCGGCAGCGGTGCGGGGATCATCTCGGGGTCCTGGCGGCAGCGGGGGAGTCGGGCACCGTCACGCCTGCGCTGATGCTCCATCGCGTTCTCGACGATATCCGCGGTTTCCATCGACCCGACGTGCTCCAGACACGGAAAACGCGCCACCCTGCCTCCTGCCTCACGCGATCGCTGTCGCTGTCTACAGCGGCCGAAAGATGTGACTCTGCTTGGTTGGTCATGGTCGCGAGTCCTCGGTGGTGGCGGTGGGACTCAGCCGAGGTTCGAGCCTTGAGTCGGTAGAAGTCGCCTCGGAGGTTGATGATCTCGGCGTGGTAGACGAGTCGATCGACTTTAGGCCGGCTCGGCCGGTCCCGACGGGATGTCCGGCTCAGGGTGCTCGCCGAACCGGTTCCAATCGCCCCAGACCGGGCGCTCGCGCCAGTGACCCGACATGTCGAGATCGCTGTACCGCGTGATTTTCACCTCCGGCAGCCCCTTGATCGCTTCCCGGCAATCCGCAGTACCGTCCTGCCGGAAAACCCATCCTTTGTTGCCCACACTTTCGGAGATCCTTGGGGCCCAACCCGACCCTCTGGATAAACCCAGGTCCCGTAGCCCGTGAGAAAAAGTCGCGTCTCACCGTCAACTTCGGCCCAATCGAACTGCTCTGTCGTCGAGCCATCAACGTTGTAGAGGTAGACCCGAACATGCCTTCCCGCGGGAGCCGTAACAACGGTATAGTCGGGCACGCTGCTCTCATCCTGTAGACGCGTCACGGAGACGTGCTCGTGATCGAACCGCTCCCTTGCTGTCTGCTCAGTGATCTCCTCAACTGGCTGCATCATGCGAACGTTCCATCGACGCCCAAAACGAAAATACATGAACGACCCATTCCCTCCACCTTGGTGCACTAAACAGTGTAATCGAAGCCGTTGATGTCGACTATCCGAATTTCTCGGACCTTGGCATACTCGATCAGGTCCGCCGGGATACTCCCTCCTCGCTGTGGCGGCACCTGGAGAACAAGATCACCACGTAGCGGTGACCCGCCTGGCCGCTAGCACATTGCCGGGTGTGTTCCGGATCATGGCCTCCTCAGGGTACTTCTGTGCCAGTTCGCGAATGTAGGACCGCGTCGTTGACGGGTCCACATCGTTCAGTTGGTTCAAGTCGCGCGGGACGATCTGCTCGCCCGGCACATAACTGTCCAGGACGGCGTAGCCGAGGACGACCTTCTGCTGGTTGCCCCGGAGAGGAACTGCACCTCCTGATCCACCGCGCGGGCGGAGACCTCGAGCGAGGAGAAGACGCCGGGCATACCGGCGCGGGCGTTGGAGGTGCGGGAGGGGAAGACGGAGCGGACGACGCCGAGGGCGTTGTCGACGATCGACTGGCCGAGCGCGAGGCCCTTGGCCTTGCGGCGTCGGTGATGAGCGCGAGGCCGCGGCGGATCGCCTGGCGCGGGCTCGTGACGGTGGTGCTGGCACCCTCGATCTACAGCGTGCCGCGGGTGAGCGGAGTGACACCGAAGATCGACTCGACGAGCTCGGTGCGGCCCGAGCCCTGGAGGCCGGCCAGGCCGACGATCTCCCCGGCGCGCAGCGTGAGATCGATGCCGTCGACATACCCGTTGCCCGCGCCGGAGAAAGTGAGGACGGGGTCGCCGAGCTCGGTGCCCTCGGCGCGGTCGGGGAAGAAGGCGGACATCTCGCGGCCGATCATGAGGCGCACGAGGCCGGCCTCGTCGAGCTCGGCGGCGGGCTGGGTGGTGACCTGGCGGCCGTCCTTGAGGACGGTGATGGTGTGGCAGAGGTCGAAGATCTCCTTGAGGCGGTGGGAGACGTAGAGGATCGCGACGTCGCGCTCGAGGAGGCGGGCGATGATGGCGTAGAGGAGCTCGACCTCGTGGTCGGCGAGCGCCGCGGTCGGCTCGTCCATGGAGATGATGCGCGCGTCGTAGCTCACCGCCTTGGCGATCTCGACGATCTGCTGCTCGGCGACCGAGAGCGAGCGGACGGTGCGGGTGGGGCCCAGGCCGGTGACGCCGAGCCCGTCGAGCAGCTCGGCGGTATGCCGGGTCATGGCCGCGGTGTCGACGAGCGGACCTTTGCGCGGCTCGCGGCCGAGGTAGATGTTCTCCGCCACGGTGGGTCGGGCAGGAGGTTGAACTCCTGGAAGACGGTGGACAGGCCGGCCTGCTGGGCCTGGATGGGGTGGGTGAAGTGCTGGGCCTCGCCACCGATCTCGACGGTGCCCTCGTCGGGCTGGTGGACCCCGGCGAGGACCTTCATGAGGGTGGACTTGCCGGCGCCGTTCTCCCCCACCAGGCCGTGGACGTGGCCGGGGTGCAGCTCGAGGGTCACGTCCTCGAGGACGGCGTTGCCGAAGAAGCGCTTGGTCACCCCGGTGGCGCGCAGCACGGGCTGGCGCGGCGGGGTGCTGTCCGTCGGCGCGACGGCGTCGTTGGACGTCACGGGAGCGACTATGGCACGTCTTCGCCGCTTTTGTCGAGAGTTCGGCAAAAGTTGTCTCTTGCTCATGCAGAAGGGGCCATGGTCTACTTCCAGTCGTGCGGACCAGCGACGTCTTCGAGCTGCTGCGGGACGGGCGACCCCGGACCCGCGCCCAGCTCGCGGAGGAGACCGGGATGGCCCGGTCGACCGTGGCGACGCGCGTCGACGTACTGCTGCGGATGGGTCTGGTGGAGCCGGTGGGCGGGGCCCGGTCGACGGGAGGGCGGCCCCCGGCGCTCATCGCGATGAACCCGGCGGCGCGGGTCGTGGCGGGGGTGGACGTCGGCGCGACGCACGCCGTGGCGGCGCTGACGGACCTCGGCGGGACGGTGCTCGGTGAGCTTCGGGCCGAGCTCGACGTGGCCGAGGGTCCGGAGGCGGTGCTGGGGTGGGTGACGTCGGTGGTCGGTGAGCTGCTGGCCGAGGCGCGGCGACCTGTCCGTGACCTGGCGGCCATCGGGCTGGGGTTGCCGGGGCCGGTCGAGCACTCGACCGGCCGGCCGATCAACCCGCCGATCATGCCCGGGTGGGACCGGTATGACGTGCCCGCTCACCTGCAGCGGACGTATGCCGTGCCCGTGCTCGTCGACAACGACGTCAACATCATGGCGCTGGGCGAGCGCGGCGCCTACCTGCCGGACGTGGACGACCTCATCTTCGTCAAGGTGGCCACGGGCATCGGTGCCGGGATCATCTCGGGCTCACGGCTGCAGCGGGGTGCACAGGGCACGGCCGGCGACCTCGGGCACGTGCGGGTCAGCAGCGGCGAGGGCGTCATGTGCCGGTGCGGCAACGAGGGGTGCCTCGAGGCCATCGCCGCCGGGCCGGCGCTCGCCGCGTCTCTGGCTTCGGGCGGTGTGGCCATCGACTCGAACGTGGGAGTGGTCGAGCTGGTGCGCGCAGGGAACGCCGCGGCGGTGCAGGAGGTGCGCCGGGCCGGCCGCGACATCGGCGAGGTGCTCGCCACGCTGGTGAACCTGATGAACCCCTCGGCTGTCGTGATCGGTGGGAGACTGGCGGATGCCGGCGAGCACCTCTTGGCGGGGATCCGGGAAGTGGTCTACCAGCGGTCGCCCCCGCTGGCCACCGAGCACCTGCGGATCGCAGCGTCGAAGGCTGGCGCTCAGGCGGGCGTGCTGGGGGCAGCCACGATGGCGGCTGAGCACGTGCTTTCCCCCGAGGCGATAGAGGCCGCAGTGAGTGTCGCTCAGTCCGAAGCACCAGTCGCAGCGAAAGACCCTGGGGCCCCTATCCGTCCCACTTAAAGACCGTTTTCACGACAAGAGACCTGAGCGCTCAACCGCCTACTCCACAGCGACGGATCCCCAAGGGAAAATACAGCGATACAGTGGTCACCGACCCAAACACGTCACACCAACTCGAAGCACCGTCCTAGCGCCAATGGTCCTTTCCGTGCCTCGCACGCCCAGCACGTCACACCCATAGGCAAACCACCTATCCAAGTAGACGCTAGGATTTCTTTCGAAGAATAACAAGACTCTCCCTTGCGAATTCAGACTTCCCTCTGCGGATAAGGTCCCGCAGCACGTGAATTCCCTCGACTTCCCAGCCTTCTTCCGCCGCGCAATGAGCCAATAAAACGTCCGCCGCCACAACAAACCCGCCCTCACCCAACACCCCATGCGTCGAGTTTCCAACAACAAAACAAGCCACACCCCCAGGTGCCATCGCGTCAAACATTCTCCGGAACACCAACCTCATGTCCCGGAAATACCCAACTATCATGCCCGTCCTCTGCTGCCAATACCTCCCGGAGGGAATAGACTCAACCACCACTTCGAGAAGTTCCTTTTCCGAATCCCGCAGGACCGGCTCGTCAAGACCGTCCATCGATAGCGCTGCGCGGCTACTCGGATGGCTCCTGAGAGTCCTCACACGCTGCTGTCGCAACTCAGCCTCATCAGAGAGGAAGCCAAGCGCATAGGCTTCAACCTTGTACACCTCTGTATAGTCAATATTGTTGGGGTAAGGAGGCGAGAATATTGACAGCTGATACCCATCACGCAACTCCGCTGCACGAGCGTCTCCGTGCACCACCATCGCCTCGCCGCCGCAGCGCTCACCGGCTGCCAGAACCTTGATGTCATGGATCATGGACTCAGTGAACGAAAGGAAACTAGATAGCGGCTCTGCCACGCGCTTCGACTTCACATACCTTAGAGCCCTACCATCCTTTCGCAACTTGCCTGTAGCACCTACTGCCGAAGCAAGAGCCACTCTTAAAACGGAGCGTCCCCCAGAGTCCGGCAGGGCCCCGATCAAAGCACCAAGAAAAACCAAATCACGCGCCGCGTCCGCGCTGTAGTACCTCTCCTCATTCAGAGTTGCCCCGGGCACTCGTACTTCGTCACCCGGCCCCGCCTCAAACTGCCTCACGACCACGTTCCGCATTTCGTCCAACTCACCCAACACATGTTCAGGATGTAGTATGCAGACAGTTTTGGCGCGGCACACTTCAACCATAACGGGATTCACTTCGAGACCCATAACGAAATTGCCCGTCCCGTCAGGCTGGTGCAAACTACCGCCTTCACCAGCAGCACGCAAAGCACTCACCAGTGAAGTACCAGATCCAGCAAAAGGATCTACAAACCTAAGGGGACCGTTTATGCTCAGTTGCGTAGTCTCCACAACATAGTCAAACAAATTTCTTGAGAATGACTCTTTGAAATAGAACCACGAGTCGACTCCGGAACTATTGTCTTTAGCCGTGACCAAACTCGCCGAACCAACGTTCCGAGTCAAACTGTACGAGGACTCAAGAGACTTGTAATGATCGATAATCTTCGTCAGCATGCTACAAAGCCCGAGTTGATGCTACCCCCGCCATCCACGAAATTGCGATTCGCCTGAAACTCGGCGGCCGTGGAGAAGAGATGCCAAGTCCAAAGGGAGACTCGTTCACGCTTCGCCGCGATGACCGCGGGGTCGTCGGCTCCTGGCGTACCAGATATGTCCTTGCGAGTGTCGAACAACGAGACAACTCCACGATGATACTCATGTTCTGCGCAGTACGCCGATACTTGGTCCACTGCCTTCTCCGCCTCGTTAGTAGCCTCACGCACAACTTTCAACTCAAGTACACACAATTTTATGGAAACTCCAACTTTCGGCCGCCACTGAACGCCCAAATCAAATCGACCAGATATTCCGCGTGTTTCTATCTCGGCCCAAACCCTCTTGTCCCACGAGTTCAGGCCTGTTTTCAAGAGCCCTTGAATCTTCGCCTCGGCATTGCTGATTAGCGTCTTTTTGGAGTTTAACGTGCGCCACAAAGACTCATGATCAGGCATACCGGAGGGTGCCAACAATTGCCGCTCTACAACCCGACTTATTTGCTGCCGTACCGATTCTAGACTTGGAACAGCATCTTGGCCATCATAGCGAATCTCTTCTGCTTTACTGAGCTTACGCAGACCCTCAGACGCCACATACATCGTACGGCGCTGAAAATCAAGAATGGCCGCAGGCTTATCATAAAGCCCAAGCTCACTTGCGAGGGTCTTGACCCCCGACAGGGTTCGCCGGCCAAGCGGCACGGGGAGGGCTCCGGCCGTGAGGAGCGTCTCGGACGACAGCCAAAGGCTCCCAGCTAGCGGCTCCGTGCCGTCGGCAAGGGAAGTGTACTCAATCATTTTCTCGTCGAACTCATGCGGCTCTTCTGGGCCTGAATGTAGTATTATGACTACTTTCTCTCCAGGACTGACCTCTTCCACGACGACTCTTCGACGAAACAGTTCAAATACTCGTCTGCCGAACCTAGCTTCGGCTGTTAATTGCGCATCCCCGTTGACTGAGGCTCCCGAAGCGAAGTCGAGAGCCGACTCGAACAGCGAATCCGGTATTGTCACTGGTCAGCCTCGAATCTCGCTACGCCTGTTAGCAATTTGGCAAACGCCAACCGTAAGGCTCTCTCGTCGTCAGCTAGCATTGTTCCGCCTCGGTCCCGCAGATTGTTGAGCCAGTCGGAGGATCCTTCCAAGCCGCCCTCGACGTCGGCCTCCATAAGAGATCCGGGCTTCTTCGACCAGAACCTCCACTGTGGCTCAAAGTGGACGTGATCACTCAGACGGCGGTTGCCGCTCCCCAGAACGTCGACGAAAGCCGTTGCCCAGTCCAGATCGTTGCGCCACTCTGCTGACGGGCGCATTGCCTTTTCGTAGTGGAAAGAGTGTTCATTAGCCGCGAAGACTTCCACATCGTCACCCGTGACGTCCAAAAGTCCTGAATGGACAAGACGGAAGACACTCTTGGCAACGTCTGTGTCATCGAGCGTTCCTGTACTTGAAATGAGGTGCGAAGGGTCCAGAGAGTACCCGCGCTGCAAATACACAAGGACATCCCAAAGGTAATACCCTGCCTGAATTTCCTCAAGGCTCAGCGGCTGCTTGCCAGCCCGACGTGCTCCTAGGACCAACAGCAGAATCCGGTCAGCGCGAATCAAGGAGTCATTGGCTGGCATCGGCGAAAGTCTCTCGAAGTACAGCGTCATACTCCGCACCAAGCTGCTTCAGGGCCGGTGTCTTTCTTGCCCCGCTGAGTAGATTCGTTACTTTGTCTGAAGCTTGGGAGTCCATGCCGTGAAGGTCCGCGAGGGTCCGCACCAGAGGCGCGCCAGTGAGATTCGAAGCCACAATCAACTGATTGCCACTGTGTGTGTAGTGAAATAGCAGGTCTGCTGCGCGCTTGGCAAAGACTGCGTCGAGCGACATTTCTGGATCGTCCAGAACAAAGCATGACTTCCCAGTGCTGGCCAAGGCTTCCTGCAAGGCCATTCTGAATGCGACGTCAAGGTATTCCCTTTGAGACTCCGATACCTCGTCCGTGTCTGATCTGCGCGACTGAAACCCTTCGCTCGAGCTCATGACTATCCTGAAGATTCCAAGCTGAATCTGGGAACCTTCCTGGCCGATGCGTCGGGCAAAGGTATCCCAAACAAGCTTTACGTCCTCAACCATAAATAGATCAATCAAGGACTTGAAGCGATCTTGAACCTCGTCCATGATTTTCTCAGTCTGTCGATCGATCTCGGCGAAGGCTTGCTCCAATTGCTCCCTGGACGCCGCCAGACGCCTGCCCAACTCGTCGTGCGCAGCTCGCTCACGGCTGTAAACAAGACGAAGGGCCCTGACCGCGTCTTCGTCCGGGGGTAGGTCAGTCTCTTCTGCTTCTGCCTCGTTCAACGCCTCCCGAATCTCGGCCAGGGTCTTGGCGGCCTCGAGATGGCGCTCTTCAGCCTCGGCGAAGTACGCCCGTTGGGCGTCGACGAGTTGTCTTGCGTCCTCGTAGCGCTTTGCCGCTTCATCCAAGTGCTCTTGCGGTTGGTCGTCCGGTTCTTTGACGACCAATGCCAGATCACTATTACCTTTAGCCGGCAGTTCCTGCCCGCAGCAGGGACACAGTCCCAGCCGAAGTCCTTCGCGAGAAAGAAAGCGCGTGGTCAAACTATTAGTCTGTGTCGTTTTTATTGCACTACGCGCCGCTTCCGCACGACTGTCTAGATATAATTCTGCGGCGCTTGTCAACGCCGCTTCGGCCTCATGCAATTGCAAACGTGCCCTCTTGCGAGTGATGCGCGACTGGTCGAGCGCCGCAGTCGCCGCGTCTTGCTGCGAGAGCAGCTGCTGGAGTTCTTCGTCCTGTTGACGGGGCGTCTCCACCGACATTCGTTCCGCAATTTCTGCGAGCTCGCGCTTCTTTGCATTGAGCCCAACACGCCTATTTCGATATTCGCTGTCCATCGAAAGCACTTCGTTCTGCAAAGCGGAAATTTCTTTGCGTCGACTCGAACTCACCGCGATCAAGTTCAGCATGTAGCGCTGGGCATCTTCATCCCAAAGGAACGTCGGCCTGTCGTCGAACCAGAAGACGGCATACCGAAGCAGAAAGAGCCAGTCGTCCCTTCCGGAGTAGTTTCCGGATTGGCAAATGGCGTTAATGAGTTCGTCTTCTGATCCTAGTTCGGCTTCTCCCGTTTCTTGGCTCGAAATTCGAGCGCTCAGTAGCTTTAGGCTATCCAGCCTGCGCGCCACGCGAAATCGCTGGTTGCCAATAGAGAACTCTATGTAGGCCACACTGTCGACAGCGCCATTATTCGTGCGCTGCGGGAAATAGCGGAGTTCCCTGGCAGTTAGTGGAACAGACCGGATTTGCCCTCCTCCTAGTCGCGGAGTCTCACGTCCAGCAAGCTTGAATGGGCCAGTGAGCATCCTGTAGATCAGGTTGAGTAGGGTCGTCTTGCCAATTCCATTTGCGCCCACTACCAACTCGATGTCGTGTCCGAAGCGGACCTCCAGTCCGCGATCCCGCGGTCCCGGAAACATATCAAATCCCTTGATTTGGATGGCTTCAAGTATTGGAAAGCGAATCATGTAAGAAGGATCCTTCTGTCGGATCAGAAGCTTGCGGCTTGATCGACGGCAAGCGGGACTTTAGGGTCTAAGCACTAAATTGCCGCTCAGCTGCAGCCGCTTGTGCTGCCGCAACCCTCGCAGACGTAGCACGAGCCAGCCGGGCGCATCTTCGTCCCACAGGTCATGCAGATCGGCGCGTCGGCGACCTTGCCCTGGAACTGCTCGAGCAGCTCCGCCGAGGAGTGGATCTCCGCGTCGACCTTGCGGGCGTCAGCGGCACCGGCACCGGACTGGTCGGCGATCTCCTCCTTCTTCTCCGCCCTCTTGGCCGGAGTGGTGGCCGCACTCTGGCTGTAGTTCTCCAGCTCGTCCTCGTAGTCCTCGTCGTCATTCGACGGCTCGAGCGGGGCATACGACCCGGTCTCCAGCTGGCGGGCCCGCTCCTCCGCGGTGTGGATGCCCATGAACGACCGGGTCTCGAAGTCCAGGTAGTCCAGCGCCAGGCGGCGGAAGACGTAGTCCATGATCGACTGCGCCATGCGCACGTCCGGGTCGTCCGTCATACCGGCCGGCTCGAAGCGCAGGTTGGTGAACTTCTCGACGAAGGTCTCCAGCGGCACGCCGTACTGCAGACCGATCGACACGGCGATGGAGAAAGCGTCCATGACGCCGGCCAGGGTCGAGCCCTGCTTGCCGAACTTGAGGAACAGCTCGCCCAGGTCACCGCTCTCGTAGGTGCCGGCGGTCAGGTAGCCCTCGGCGCCGCCCACGGCGAAGCTCGTGGTCTGGCTGGACCGGCGCTTGGGGAGCCGCTTGCGGACCGGGCGGTACTCGACGACCTTCTCGACGGGTGCCTCGACCTCGTCGGCCTTCTTCTCCTTGTCCGCCTTGCCGTCGGACAGCGGCTGGCCGACCTTGCAGTTGTCGCGGTAGACCGCGAGCGCCTTGAGACCCATCTTCCAGCCCTGGAGGTAGACCTCGGCGATGTCCTCGACGGTGGCCGACTCCGGCAGGTTGACCGTCTTGGAGATGGCGCCGGACAGGAACGGCTGCACCGCGGCCATCATCCGCACGTGGCCCATCGGACGGATCGCCCGGGCGCCCATGGCGCAGTCGAAGACCTCGTAGTGCTCGGGCTTAAGGCCGGGGGCGTCGATGACGTGGCCGTTCTCGGCGATGAACTCGACGATCGCCTCGATGGTCTCGTCGGCATACCCCAGGCGGTTGAGCGCCCGCGGGATGGTCTGGTTGACGATCTGCATCGACCCGCCGCCGACGAGCTTCTTGAACTTCACCAGCGAGAAGTCGGGCTCGATGCCGGTGGTGTCGCAGTCCATCATGAAGCCGATGGTGCCGGTGGGGGCGAGCACGGAGGCCTGCGCGTTGCGGTAGCCGTGCTTCTCCCCCGTCTTGACGACGGCGTCCCAGGCCTTGGTCGCGGCCTTGTGGACCGAGGCGTCCATGGCGTGCAGCGTGCGGATCTCGTCGTTCGCCGCCTGGTGCTTGCGCATGACGCGCTTGTGCGCGTCGGCGTTGCGGGCATACCCGTTGTAGGGGCCGACCACGCCGGCGAGCTCGGCGGAACGCTTGTAGGCGGCGCCGGTGAGCAGCGAGGTGAGCGACGCGGCGAGCGCGCGGCCGCCTTCGGAGTCGTAGCCGTGGCCGGTCGCCATGAGCAGCGCGCCGAGGTTGGCATAGCCGATGCCGAGCTGGCGGTAGTTGCGGGTGGTCTCACCGATCGGGTCGGTCGGGAAGTCCGCGAAGCAGATGGAGATGTCCATCGCGGTGATGACCAGCTCGGCGACCTTCTGGTAGGTCTCCACGTCGAAGGTGTCGTCATCGCGCAGGAACTTCAGCAGGTTGAGCGAGGCAAGGTTGCAGCTGGAGTTGTCGAGCGACATGTATTCCGAGCAGGGGTTGGACGCGGTGATGCGACCGGTCTCGGGGTTGGTGTGCCAGTCGTTGATCGTGCCGTCGTACTGGATGCCCGGGTCGGCACACTCCCACGCGGCCTGCGCCATCTTGGTGAAGAGGTGCTTCGCGTCGACGGTGGTGACGACCGAGCCGTCCTTGCGCGAGGTGAGGCCGAAGTCGGTCTCATCCTCGACGGCCTTCATGAACTCGTCGGAGACGCGCACCGAGTTGTTGGCGTTCTGGTACTGCACCGACACGATGTCGTCGCCGCCGAGGTCCATGTCGAAGCCGGCGTCGCGCAGCGCCCGGATCTTGTCCTCCTCGCGCGCCTTGGTGTCGATGAACTCCTCGATGTCGGGGTGGTCGACGTCAAGGACGACCATCTTGGCCGCGCGGCGGGTGGCGCCACCGGACTTGATGGTGCCCGCGGAGGCGTCGGCACCGCGCATGAAGGAGACCGGGCCCGAGGCGGTGCCGCCGGAGGACAGCAGCTCCTTGGAGGAGCGGATGCGGGAGAGGTTGAGGCCGGCGCCCGAGCCGCCCTTGAAGATGAAGCCCTCCTCCTTGTACCAGTTGAGGATCGAGTCCATCGAGTCGTCCACCGAGAGGATGAAGCACGCGCTGACCTGCTGCGGGCTCTGGGTACCGACGTTGAACCACACGGGAGAGTTGAACGAGAAGATCTGGTGCACGAGGGCATACGTCAGCTCGTGCTCGAAGATCTCCGCGTCCTCCTCGGTCGCGAAGTAGCCGTGCTCCTTACCCGCCTTGACGTAGGTGAGGACGACGCGGTCGACGAGCTGCTTGAGGCCGGTCTCGCGCGCGTCGGTGCCGACGGCGCCGCGGAAGTACTTCGTCGTGACGATGGTCGAGGCGTTGGCCGACCAGAAGTCCGGGAACTCCACGCCGCGCTGCTCGAAGATCGTGTCGCCGGTCTTCCAGTTGGTCTGGACGACGTCCCGGCTCTCCCAGGTGACCTGGTCGTAGGGGTGCACGCCAGGCGTGGTGAAGATGCGCTCGATCGTCAGGCCCTTGCCGTTGCGGCGCGTGCGCGTCTTCGACCCGGTGGTCTCGGTCATGACTAGCTCTCCTTGGTGGGGATGTGCGTGCGTGTCGTCCGTGTATGCCAGTGCACCAGAGGGCACCGACATACCTGTCGTGCTCAGGTGGTCGGGGTGGGTTCGGTGTCGGAGGCGGCGTCGCGCTCGGTGCGCAGCAGCACGATCGCCGACTCGAAGTCGTCGAGGTTGTCGAAGGCCTGGTAGACCGATGCAAACCGGAGGTAGGCCACCTCGTCCAGGGCCTTGAGCGGCTCGAGGATGGCTAGGCCGACCTCGTGCGCGTCGACCTCGGCCTGCCCGAGCGAGCGGATCGACTCCTCGACCTGCTGCGCGAGCAGCTGGAGCTGGGCGTCCGTGACCGGGCGACCCTGGCAGGCCTTGCGGGCGCCGGTGATCACCTTGTCGCGGCTGAACGGCTCGGTCGCGCCGGAGCGCTTGATGACCGAGAGCGTGGCGGACTCCACCGTGCCGAAGCGGCGCCCGCACTCGGGGCACTGGCGGCGGCGACGGATGACCGTCCCCTCCTCCTGGACGCGGCTGTCGACGACCTTGGAGTCGGTGTGACGGCAGAACGGGCAGTGCATGTCACTCTCCTTCTCGGTCGCGGCAGCGCGGCGCGAGCACCTGCCGAGGCAGGCGCTCTGTGGGTGGATCTGGGGACGATCTGTGGACGGGCTGTGGGGACAGCCGGTCCGGTTGTGAACAAGATGTGGACGAACCACACCCCTGTAACTACTAGATATGGTGATCGTAGGCGACCCCGCTACTAGATGCAAGGGGTGCGTGGCGTGTTGCGTGTCGGCGCTGCGCGAGGCCCGGAACGACGCGGATCGAGGCTTCGTGGGGCGTGTCGTCCACATCGTGGGGGTGGTCAGATCGGGGCGGAGTCAATACTGTGGACGAGCGCTCAGCAGCCCCACGCTGGGGCACACTGGGGGTGGACGGAACGGCTGCGGGTGGACCCGCGGCCGGGAGATCGAGGAGGGGTATGCCGTGACCCGCACCACCGTCGTCGCCGCCTTGGCTGGGCTGGTGCTGCTGGCCGGCTGCGACAGCTCGACCGAGCCCTCCGCTCCCCCGACCTCGCAGGACGCGCTCACCACGCCGACCGAGGAGCCGTCGGAGGACACCGAGGCCACCTCGGAGCCGGCCGAGACGCCCGAGGAGGCGACCACCGAGGAGCCGGACGCCGACGGGGCACCCGAGATGCCGGAGGAGGCTACCGAGCAGACGGAGGCGGGGGCCGTCGCCTTCGCACTCCACTATGTCGAGGTCCTCAACTACGCCATGAGCAACCCAGAAGTGGGGTTGCTCGAGCCCCTAGCCCTCGATGGTTGTGAGACTTGCGACAACTTCGAGGAGCTCGTTGAGTATGGAGCGAACCAGGAGGAAGTTCTCGCGGAGCCCATGGCCGAGGTCGGTGAGGTGACCTCCATCTTCACTGACGACAGCGCCCGCGTGGCAATACCAGTCACACAGAACGCCCAGCCCTTCCTCAGGGACGGGCAAGCGGTCGACCGCGCTCTGGAAGAGCAGGAGCTTTCGCTGATCGTGCGCCTGCAATGGGAAGACGCCTGGCGCGTTAGCACCATAACTGTCGACTAATGAGAGGCATAACCGCCTTGGTCACGCCCCTACTGGGGCTCGCCCTGCTGCATCCAGGCGCTGCAGAGGAGCCGGGAGATCCTGCCGATCCGCCCTGTGGGGGCTTAGACGAATGCGGTAACGAGGGTGACGGCTCGGAAGTAGGGCTTACGCACGAAGAGGTGAGAGCCGTCTCAACTCAGTATCCGCCCGGTTCCAACCCCGCTGACCCAACGTCCTGGTACGAATACAGAGCGGTGATCGACTGTCGACCGCCCAACAGCGTTAGCCAACCCCGCCTTGAGATCTGTCAGTCAGCGATAGATGCGTGTGACGGAGTGGCGGATCCAGCGTTCGCACTGGCGATCATCTATCGCCGCACTGTGGCAGCCGATGGCGACGTGCTCGACGACTGGGCTCCTGGAGATTCCACCTGCTTCAGCAACTCGGTTCCGCCTCGCTCGGGAGAACTAGTCCAAGAACTCACAGAGGCCATGATCATCGAGCAGTTCCACCAGACCGACTTCGCTCTTCCAGGAGCCGTCATCCAACCTCCCGACGGTCGGACGCTGGTCAACCTGCCGGTGTACTTCCAGCTCGCCTGGCCCGAGGCCGGCTTCGAGCCTCAGGAGATCGACACCACAACGCTCATCGGGCACGAGGTGCGGATCCGGCCGACCTTGGTCGGCATCACCTATCTCACCGGCGACGGCGGCAGCATCGGACCGACCGAGAGCACGGGCGGTCCCTATCCCGACGGCGACATCACCCACGAGTACACCGACGCGGCCCAGGTCGCGCCCTACATCTCGGTCGAGTACGGCGGCGAGGTCAGCGTCGACGGCGGTGACTGGAGCGAGATCCCGAGCACGGTCGTCATCGATGGCCCGACGAACCCGCTCGAGGTCCTCACCTCGAAGAACCGCCTCTACTCGAACTGAAAGACGCTCAGCCCTTGACGGAACCGGCCATCAACCCGCCGACGAAGTAGCGGCCGAGCAGGATATACACGAGCAGCGTGGGCAGGCTGGCGATGAGTGCACCGGCCATCGACACCCCGTAGTTCGACAGCATGGCGCCGTTGGCCAGGTTGTTGAGTGCCATCGTCACCGGCCCGTTGTTCGCCGTGGAGAAGAAGACCGCGAAGAGGAAGTCGTTCCACGCCGAGGTGAACTGCCACAGCAGCACGACCACGAAGCTCGGGTGACGAGGCTCGTCGAAGTTCCTCAGTGATGCTCACTGATTTTCCCCACCTTGGGCGGGGTTCAGTGTAGCGGTCGGCGGGTGCCGGTGGTGGCGGCGC
>NZ_MKJZ01000010.1:0-39037 GCF_001942225.1 Serinicoccus sp. CUA-874
CCCACTAGTGACACGCCGTGTCACCGCTCACGCACGCGTTTCCCCAGGTCAAACCCTACTTCTGTGTCCATACCGCGACCATCAGCTGCGGAACTCAGGGAATACTGCCACACGACGACCGGACTCACCCTGTGGGGTGAACTCGCCTCTCGCGGCTTTCTTGCTATGGTCTGAGCGCTTTCATACCCTGGCAGTGTTGCCGGGGGGCTTTTTCGCCCCCGACCCAGCGTCCCCACCGGAGAGGTAGACCGCCGAGCCATGCCGTTCGAGCTGCCGGGCTGGGCCGTCCTCCTCCTGTGGATCCTGCTCGCCGTCGCCGCCCTGGCCGTTTTGCTCGGCAGTGCCCGGGGCACGCTGAGGGGTATGGACGTGGTCCTCGGGCCTCCGGAGCGCGACGAGGAGCACGGGGACGGCGGGGAGCAGGGGGACACCGGGGAAGGCAGGGACGGCGACGACCGGGACGACGGTGATACTGTCGGCGACGACCACGACAGGGGAGCGCCCGAGCGCTGAGAGTGCGGCACCCGCCGCAGACCCTCGAACCTGCACCGGCTAGCACCGGCGAAGGAAGTCGATGAGGAGCATCGCCATGACCACGTCCACGACACGCACACGCACCCGACGGATCACCTCCACCCTGGTCCTTGCGGCCACCACCGTGACCCTGGCCTCCTGCACGCTCACCGGCGGCGGGGGCGGGGAGGACGAGCCCACCGGGAGCACTGAGGCGGCCGACCCGGGCCCGACCGGCAGCGACGACACCGCCGACGCCGGGGACGAGACCGCTGCGGCGCCCACCCCGGCCGACACCGGCACCGTGGTGCTCACCGCCCACGACTCGTTCACGCTGCCGGACGACCTGGTCTCCGCCTTCGAGACCGACACCGGCTACGACCTGGAGATCCAGCTCGCCGGCGACGCCGGGCAGATGGCCAACCAGGTCGTGCTGACCGCCGGCAACCCCACCGCCGACGTCGTCTTCGGCATCGACACCACCTTCGCCAGCCGGGTCGTCGCCGCCGAGGCGCTGGAGGCATACCGCCCCGACGCGCTGCCGGAGTCCGCCACCGAGCACGACCTCACCGAGGGGGGCGAGGCATACCTCACCCCCGTCGACTACGGCGACGTCTGCGTCAACATCGACACCGCGTGGTTCGCGAACGAGGGCATCGAGCCGCCGGAGACGCTGACCGACCTGACCGAGGAGCAGTACGAGGACCTCTTCGTCACCCCGGGCGCGAGCACCTCCAGCCCGGGCATGGCCTTCCTGCTGGCGACGATCGGCGAGTTCGGCCCGGGGGAGTGGCAGGGCTACTGGAGCGACCTCATGGCCAACGGGACCAAGGTCACGAGCGGCTGGACCGACGCCTACACGGTCGACTTCACCGCCGGCGGCGGCGACGGCGACCGCCCGATCGTGCTGTCGTATGCCTCGAGCCCACCCTTCACCATCCCCGAGGGTGGCGTCGAGCCGACCACCCGGGCACTGCTCGACACCTGCTTCCGCCAGGTGGAGTATGCCGGTGTCCTCGCCGGCACGGACAACCCCGAGGGTGCGCAGGCGGTCGTCGACTGGCTGGTCAGCCCGGCGGTGCAGGCGGCCATCCCCGACGCGATGTATGTCTTCCCCGTCGACGACGAGGTCGAGCTGCCCGAGCTGTGGGCCCAGTGGGCGCAGGTCGCCGAGGACCCGATCGTGGTCGCCCCCGGGCAGATCGAGGCCGAGCGAGAGACCTGGCTGCGGGAGTGGGCCGACATCGCCACCGGGTGAGCGGCTCGGGGTCGCCGGCCGTACGGGCCGTGGCCTTCGACCTCGACGACACCCTCGCCCCCTCCAAGTCGCCCGTCCCCGAGGCCACCGCCACCGCGCTCAGCGAGCTGACCGCGGTGGTGCCGGTCTGCGTGATCTCCGGCGGCAGCTTCGAGCAGTTCCGCGACCAGCTGCTGGCCCGGCTGCCGACCCCGGCCACCGGCTGGGGCGGTCTGCACCTCATGCCGACCTGTGGGACGAGGTACTACCGTCGCGCCGCCGGGACGGCGGACTGGGCCCTGGTCGAGAGCCGTGAGCTGGACCCCGCCCGGCGGCGTCGGGCCATGCACATCGTGGAGGAGACGGCGCGCGAGCTCGGGTTGTGGGAGCCCGAGGACCGCGTGACAGGGGCACGCATCGAGGACAGGGGGTCGCAGGTGACCTTCTCGGCGCTGGGGCAGCAGGCCGCCATCGCCGACAAGCAGGCGTGGGACCCCGACGCGCCCGCCGCGGCCTACTCGCCCGTCACCTGGCGCAGCGGCTGCCCGACCTCGAGGTCCGCGTTGGGGGGTCGACCTCGGTCGACCTCACCGAGCGTGGGGTCGACAAGGCCTACGGCGTCGGTCGCTTCGCCCGCGAGGTCGGCGCCGACCCTCGCGAGGTGCTCTTCGTCGGCGACCGGCTGGACCCGCTGGGCAACGACTACCCCGTGCTGCGGCTCGGGGTCCAGGCCCGGCCCGTCGCCGACCACCACGAGACCGTGCAGGTGCTGCGCGAGCTCCTGCAGCGGCTGCGTGGGACGGCGCCCGGCCGCGCCTGACCGTGCGGGCCGCTGCTCACCGGCACGGCCCCCGGCGCCGGCACGGCCCCGAGCCCGCCCCCGGCACCGGTCGCCCCGAGCCCGCCACACTCAGGGGTGCCGCTGCCGCCAGTGCTCGACGACCACGTCGGCGGGCACCGGCTCCACCCAGCGGCCGGGGAGGCCGAGGGTGGGCGCCGGTGCCCCCTCCCACCGGGCCTCACCCTCGCGCCGGGTCGAGCGCACCCGCACCCCGCTGTCCCGGCTGTCCCCGGCGTCGTCGAGATCCGCCCCGGAGGCCGCGCCGAGCGTGAGGTGCGCCGGACCGGGCGGCCAGGGCAGCCGCAGCACCGCCTCGGGGCGGGTCACCTCCACCACGGCGCGGCAGCGGGCGAGCACCCGTCCGGGTGGGTCCCCTCGGTGCACCCGGGGGTCCGGCGGCACCGGGGCCGGGTGCGGCACCCAGACCCCGAGGTCGCCCAGCCGCAGCAGCGCCTCCACGACGACGACGAGCTGGCCGGGGGACCACGAGGCGCACCCCGGTCCCAGGACGGCGACGACGTCGGGCTGGGTGTGGTGCCACCCACGACCACGGACGAGCGGGTGGGGTATGCGCTCGGCCAGCGCGGCGGTCTCGGCGTTCTTCAGCCGCGCGAGCCCCGCGGCGTCGCCCTCGTGTCGCCCCGCCAGGTCGGGACCGTCGTGCCAGGCGAGGGCAGCCGGCTCGTGGCGCAGCCGCGCCCCGGCGAGCCAGGCCCGCCAGGCCAGGTCCCAGTCCTCCCCGCCATAGCCGGTCAGCGTCTCGTCGTAGCCGCCCACCGCCTCGAAGACGTCCCGGGAGATCGCGCTGACCGCCCCGATCACGTAGCGGAACGAGGTGTCGTCGGCATCCCGGAGGTCGCGGGTCGCGGCATACCCCTCACGCAGCCACCCGGGCTCGGTCAGGCACGCCGACGGCGGCCAGTCCTGGTCCGTCCCGGCGCCGCCGAGCCGGGCGTGCCGCCGACGCCCCACCGCGAGGGTCGGGCCCTCCAGGCAGGCGCGCTGCAGCGTCGCCACGTAGTCGTCCTCCGGCGCGGTGTCGCCGTCGAGGAAGACGATTACCCGGCCCTGCGCCCGGGAGGCACCGAGGTTGCGTGCGGCGGCCAGGCGGAAGCCGAGGTCCGGCTGCCGGACGACGGTGACCGGCAGCCGCATCGGGCCGATGACCGGCTCGGTGGGGGAGCCGTCGTCGGCGACCACCACCTCCAGCCCCCCGAGGACCCCGCGCTGGGCGTCCAGCCGGGCCAGGACGAGATCGAGCATCGGCTGGTCGCGGTAGTAGGGGACGACCACCGTGCACGCGGGACGGTCGGCCACCTCCCGCACCGCCCGCGCCGCCTCCGGCGAGGACGGACCCAGGGTGACCCCCTCGCCCAGCCAGGTGAGGTCGGGGTCGAGCAGCGCCGTGGTCACCGCCCGCGCCAGCCCTCCCGGCTCGACGAGCTGCACCGCGCCCGGCAGCCGGTGCGCCAGCTCGCTGGTGTAGCGCGAGCGGAGCACCAGGGGTCGCCTGCCCGCCGCCAGCCAGGTGGCGATGGACCCGGAGGCGGACACGTGCTGGTGCCCGGCCACCGGCACCGTCGCCGCGGCCAGCAGGCCGGGCAGCGCCTCGTCCGCCACCCACCCGGTCGTCGACCAGGACACCCCCGCCCGCCGGGCGCGGTCCGCCAGCAGGTCGGGAAGGTCCTCGTGGCCGCGGGATGCCCGCCCCAGGTTGCGTCCGACCACCGGCACGTGCCGGAGCGCCGGCTCCCGCGCCGCGGCCGCCGTCGCGTCGATCACCTGCTCCAGGCCCTTGCCCGGATAGAGGTAGCCCAGGGTCACCACGCTGCGCGGCCCGCCTGCCCGCGGCTCTACTGGAGGGCGGTCCGACGTGACCGCGCCCGGCAGCGGGTCGACCGGCAGCGGGACCACGTGGGTGCGGCGGTCCACGGCGCCGGCCACCAGGCCGCCCCGGGCGTGCCGGACGGCGGCGCGCAGCAGCAGCCGCTCGTGCTCGCTGGCCACGACGACCGCGTCGGTCCCGGCGGCGAGCGCGGCATAGAGCCGCACCCGGTCGGCGCGCCACCGCCCGTCGCTGGCCTGCGGCAGGTCGTGCAGCACGACCGTGACCCGTGCCGCGCCGGCGCAGGCACGGCGCCACGCGGGGAGAGCCCCGGCGGGCTGCCTCGCCAGCAGCCGGTCGGTCACCTGGGCCAGCACCGTCCTGCCGGCCAGCGCACCCTCGGGCAGGTCCTCCAGCGTGCCGGGCCGCAGCAGCTCGGCATCGCCCAGGTGCGGGTGCAGCGTCACCCCGTGCCGCACCACGCCGTGCTCGGCCGGGCCGGGCACGAGGTGGGCCAGGGTCAGGGGCGCCATCCCAGCGCCGCGAGGCGGGCACCCTTCTTGGCCAGGCCGACCTCGACGACGCGCGGATGCCGGGCGTAGAACTCCAGGTGCGCCTGCGCCACCTCCTCGTCCGTGACCTCCTCGCCGTCCACCAGCCAGTGCTCGCGCGGCTCACCCGGCAGCCCCAGCGCCTGCAGCACCTCGGCACGCAGCGGGGTGCGCACCGAGGACAGCAGCACCCGGCCCGGGTCCGAGACCCGGGCGCGGGGTGTGTCTCCTCCGATGTCGTCCACGACGCGCTGGGCCAGCCCGAGGAGCACCTCGTTGCCGGGGTGGTCGACCGTCCACCCGGCCCGTGCCCCGGCCTCGGCGACCAGGTCGCTCACCGGCAGCGTGCCCTCCGCCTGCTCGCGCCGGCGGAGCTCGGCGCCGGAGTCCGCCGCGACCTGCCGCACCGCCTCGGCGGGGAGCGTGGCCGGGCCGCTCCAGCCGGCGGCCAGACCCAGCCTGCGCACGTCGTGGTAGGGCACGACCGGCGGGTCGACCACCTCCTCGTCCTCGTGCCGGACCAGCACCTGCTCGGGGTAGAGCGCCTCGGAGAAGTAGTTGGCGACCCGGACCACCCGAGCCCCCTCCGGCAGCCGCGTGGCCACCTGTGCGGTGCCCAGCGGCATACCGTGGTAGTCCGCGCCGACCGGCTGGGCCACCAGCACGTCGAGCCGCTCGAGGAGGCGCCACAGGTGCGGCAGGTCGGACTCCACCAGCTCGTGCACCGGGGGCAGCCGGACCCCGCTGACCCGGCCCGAGGTGCCCACCGCCACGCGCAGCGCCTCCGCCTGGCAGTTGCCGTGGACCGCCAGCAGGGGCAGTCCCTCGTCGGGCAGGGGGTCGATCCCGTAGAAGACGCCGTAGTGCCGGCGTCGGCCCTCATCGCTCACAGCACGCCCTCCGTCTCCGCATCGACCCGGCGGCCCGAGAGCACCGCCGCATACACCGCAGTATGCAGTGCGGCACCTGCCTCCCGCTGTCTCACCCGCTCCTCCCGGTCCACGCGGGGCGGCGGGGACCCCGCGGCGCGCAGCAGCAGCTGGGCCAGCCGGCCCGGGTCCGGCGGCCGGGACGCCGGCCCCCACGACAGCACGCCCCCCTGCTCGCGCAGGTGCCCGACCTCGGGCGCCAGCACCCAGGTCCCCAGGTCGCGGCAGGCCTCGACCCAGCCGGAGTGGGTGGCCCAGGCGTAGGGCAGCACGGACACGTCCAGACCGCGCAGGTAGTCCCAGAGCTGGTCGTCCGGCAGCCGCGGGGCGACCTTGACGTCGACGACCCCCCAGGCCGGCCCACCCAGCTCGGTGAGCAGCCCCGCCACCCGGGGGTCGTGACCGGGCCGGTCCGGGTCCAGCACCTCGGGGTGGGCGCGCACCTCGAGCCGGGCGCCGACGGGAGCACGGAGTCGACCTCCCGCACCGCGGCGGCCAGGGCGGGCAGCGAGCGCAGCGGGGCCAGGTTGGCGCGCAGCGACTTCAGGTGCAGCCCGACGGTCAGCGGCCCGGACCGGGCCGGCCGGGGCCGGCCGACCAGGGGCAGCGGGGCGACGTGCGGGTGCGGCACGACGAGCGGTCGTCGCCCCAGGGTCCGCTGCACCACCTCGGCGGCCCCCTCGGTGAGGGTGAGCAGCCCGGCGGCGTGCTCGACGAGCAGCTCCAGGTGCTCGCGGTGCCGCCGCTGGTCCCGCAGCTGGGGGTGGTCCAGGTCGTGCACGGTGTGCACCAGCGGCAGGCGCTGCTCGCGCAGCATCTCCAGCCAGGTCCGGAGCCGGGCGGTGTCCTGGCCCTCCAGCCCGAAGTGGACGTGCACCAGGTCCTGCTCGCTGGCGTGCTCCCGCAGCCAGGCCGGGTCGAGGGCGGGGTGCGGCCACCACTCGCCGGGGGGTGCGCCGGGCACCGGCGGGTCCGGCAGGTGCACCACGGCGGGCTCGGTGCGGGGGTCGGGGCGGACGGGCAGGAGGGCGGCGACGTAGGCGTGCCCGGCCGGGATCTGCCGGACCCGGATGGTCACCGGGTCACCTGCCAACGCCCGTCGCCGTCAGGAGCCGCGAGGCCGCGCTCGCGCAGCTGCTCCAGCCACCCCAGCATCGGCCACCACCCCCACCGGTCGGCGAAGACGCCGGCGTTGCGCACCACCGCCTCGACATGGTCGACCGGCGGCGTCTGGGTGGGGTGGTGCTGGTGGTATGCCGTCGCGCCCCCACCCAGGTGAGGCTGCCCCCGAGGGAGCCGACGACCTGGGCGAAGTCGGTGTCCTCGCCGCCGTAGCCGACGAAGAGCGGGCAGAAGCCTCCGGTGCGGGCGAAGTCGGCGGCGGTGAGGGCGAAGCTCAGCGACCAGAACCTCGTGAGGTCCGGCTCGGCCCGGGTCTCCCCGGGTGCCGGTCGCACCCGGTCGGGACGGTGCACGCCGACCTCGGCGAGCCGGTGCAGCTGGTGTTCCCAGCCGCCGCACCCGGGCTCCCGGGGCGGCAGGTAGGCCACGTCGGCGCCCAGCACCGCCGGGGACGGGCGGGAGGGGCTCGGGTGGAGGTGGCGGGCATACGTGGTCAGCGTGGTGGGGCCGGGTATGCAGTCGACGTCG
Organism: Serinicoccus sp. CUA-874; assembly: GCF_001942225.1. Taxonomy (NCBI): domain Bacteria; kingdom Bacillati; phylum Actinomycetota; class Actinomycetes; order Micrococcales; family Ornithinimicrobiaceae; genus Serinicoccus; species Serinicoccus sp. CUA-874. Next base: position 7,547 of record NZ_MKJZ01000010.1, read on the forward strand.
AGGAAGACGAGCCGGTCGGCGCCCGCGGCGGTGGCCACCCGGGCGCGGCGTTGCGCGCCGCGGCGAGGGGCAGGCCGAGCGGGTCGGCCGCGAGCGGCTCCACCAGCACCGGGACAGGGTCGCCGGCCGCCCGCCACGCCCGGTGGGCGACCTGCGCCACGGCAGGGTCGTCCATCGCGACCACCACGTGCAGGTCCGGTCGGCGCACCCCGGCCGCCAGCCCGGCCACCTGGGCACGCAGGTGGTCGTGACGGCCGTGGGCGAGGGTCAGGACGGCCAGCACCGCTGCTCCTGCAACCGGGCGGCGGCCTCGTCGAGGCGGTGCGCCGCGCGGGCGGCGCCCTGCTGCGACCCCCAGGTCGACCAGCCCTCGCCACCGGTCGCCAGCGCGCGGGCGAGCAGACCGGGCCAGGCCTCGGCAGCCGGCCACCCGGAGGCGGTCGCGGCCAGGCCGCGGCGCTCCAGCGCGCGCGCCGTGCTCCTCCTGCTCGCCGTGCGGCCGGGGTTGGGCGAGGACGACGGCGGGGCGCCCCGCCAGCGCGACATCGGCCACCGCACCCTGCCCGGCGTGGCACACGACGACCTCGGCGGCCCGCATCTCCGCGAGGAGGTCGGGGGAGGGCGGGTGGTCACCGCCCCGGACCAGCCAGCGCCGGCCGGTGCTGGCCCGTGCCGCCTCGAGGTCGTGCTCACCGGGTCCGGCGCCGCCCGAGCCCCAGACGACCAGGACCCCTCCCCGTCTCGGATCGACCGCGCCCAGCGGGCCCCGCCCCGGATCGACCGCGCCCGTGGCACCCTGCCCGCTCCCGGCGGGGAGCGCACCCGGCTCGCCCTGCCCGGGCCCTGGCCGCGCCGAGCCCTCACCGGGCGCGCCACCGGCGACCGCGAGGGCGCTGATGCCCCCGACCTCCCACGTCCTGGGCGCCGGCCCGCTCGCGGCGCCGTCCCCGTGAGCGCCCGGCGGCCACGGCGCCAGGACGGCCTCGGCGAGGGATCGCGCGAGGCGGTGCGGCTGGTCCTCGCGGTCCCCGGGCATACCGCCCAGCACGACCGGCACGCCGCACAGCCGCACGAGCACGGCGATCTCCACCGACACGTCGACCACGACGAGGTCGGGACGGGCGCGGTCCAGCCACCGGGCGACCTGATGGTGACGCCTGGCCAGACCGGGATGGTGCAGCGGCACCCAGTGCAGGGCACCCCCGGCCTCCGGCTGCGAGAGTCGCGGGTCCACCGGGGGCTGGTCGTCGCGCTCCAGCTCGACCCAGTCACCGGGCCAGCCCGCGGGCGGCCCACCCGAGCCCAGCCCGACCACCTCGGTCCGCAGCAACCGCGCCACCGCCGTGCCGCGGCGCCGGTGTCCCTGCCCGACGTGGTGCAGGTAGTAGCCGATCACCGCGCGGCCGCCGGGCCGACCGCCGCACCCAGGGGGCGGGGTGGTGCGGCCGCCAGCACGTCGTCGTAGACGCCGAGGTAGTCCTCGACCATGCGGTCCATCGAGTGGTGGGCGACCGCGTGCGCCCGGGCCCTGGCGCGGGGGAGCCGCACCACGTCAGGGACCAGCGCCGCGGCCTGCTCCACGAGGGTCGCGTCGTCCGCCGGGGGGACCAGCCGACCCACGCCGGGTCCGACCACCTCGGGCAGCCCGCCCCGGGCGAAGCCCAGCACGGGGGTGCCGCAGGCGAGCGCCTCGGCGGCGACCAGCCCGAAGGGCTCGTCCCAGGCGGGCGTCACGAGCAGGGCCGCGCTGCGGCCGACGAGGCGGGCCAGCTCGGCCGTCGGGAGGTGCCCGGCATAGCTCACCCCGCCGTCCCGCCCGCACCAGGGCCACAGCATCTCCCGGGCGTAGTCCTCGTCGCTGACCGGACCGGCGATGGTCAACGGCAGGCCCGCGCGGCGGGCGATCCGGGCCGCCAGGTGCGGCGCCTTCTCCGGGACGATGCGGCCGGACCACACCAGGCCCGGGCCCCCCGGCCCTGGTGTCCACTCCCGCACGTCCACCCCGTTGCGCACCACGCGGGCCGGGGTGACGTGGCGCCAGGCCGCCGCCGTCCACCGGCTCACCGCGGTGACGTGCAGGCGGTCGCGGCGGGGAGCGGTGCCGGCGATGGCGATGGCCGACTCCAGCCAGGGCGTGGGCGGTGTGTGCAGCGTCAGCACGGTGGGCACGCCCAGGGTCGGCGCCATCGCCGCCGGAAGGTGGTGCAGTGCGTGCGTGTGGACCAGGTCGACATCGGTGCGCCGCGCCAGGTGCAGCATGAGCTGGAGATAGGCGTGATGACGCTCCATCCAGCCCTCCTCCGGCATCGACACGTCCCGCCGGGCCGCCTCGGACAGCTCGAGCCGGTCCGGCCACAGGTAGTCCACGCCGGGGATGGGATCGCTGTGCCGGTCGGCGAAGACGCTCACCCGGTGACCGCGCGCCACCAGGCCGCGGGCCAGGTGCCACGTCACCGACTCCAGCCCGCCCGCGAAGGTTGGGAGATGGGGTGGCGCGTGTGGGCGACGACGACGACGTGCACCGGTGGTCCTCCTTAACGGTTACGGCGCGGGCGGGACGAGGGGTCGACCTGGACGGCGCCCGGCGGGTCCCGCGCGGCGCACCAGCGACACCCTAGGTCGGCCGGTCGCCTCCCGCGCGCCGGATCGTCCGGGTGGACCCCGACCCTGGGCACCCCGGGCCCGGCCTGCCCTGTAGGCTTCGGGCGACCGACAGGGGAGCCTCGAGCTGAGAGTGCGGCACGGCCCGCAGACCCTTAGAGCACCTGCTCCGGCTAGCACCGGCGAAGGGAGTCGACGTGGACCAGCCTGCCGCGCCCCGAGCGCGACGCGGGCCGTCGGCATACCTCAGCGGCCCGGGCATCGCCCTCGGGCTGGCCGCGGTGATCCCGCTGGCGTTCCTCACGGTCTTCTTCGCGCTGCCGGTGGGCGGGATGCTCGCGCGGGGGCTGTGGCCGGAGGGCCGGCTCGACCTCAGCGCGGTCCCGGAGGTGCTCGGTCGTGCCCGCACCCTGCGCGTCCTGACCTTCACCCTCGTCAGCTCGCTGGCCGGCACCGTCGTCACCCTGCTGCTCGGGATCCCGGTCGCCTTCGTCCTCTACCGGCTGCGCTTCCCCGGCCGGACGCTGCTGCGCGCCGTGGTCGTCATGCCGTTCGTGCTGCCGACGGTCGTGGTCGGCGTGATGTTCCGCTCGCTGCTCTCCGACGGCGGGCCGCTGGGCGGCCTGGGGCTGGACGCACGTGGGTGCCGATCCTGCTCGCCTTCGTCTTCTTCAACCTCGCCGTCGTGGTGCGGACCGTCGGCGGGCTCTGGGAGGGGATGGACCGGCGCGCCGAGGAGTCCGCCGCGACCCTGGGCGCGACGCCCTGGCAGGTATGGCGCACCGTCACCCTCCCCGCGCTCGCGCCCGGCGTCATCTCGGCCGGCACCCTCGTCTTCCTCTTCTGCTCCACCGCCTTCGGGGTCGTGCTCACCCTCGGCGGGTTGCGCTACGGCACCATCGAGACCGAGATCTACCTGCTGACCGTGCAGTTCCTCGACCTGCAGGGCGCGGCCGTCCTGTCGGTCCTTCAGCTCGTCGCCGTCGTGGCGATGCTCGCCGTGGCCGCCCGCGCCCGGAGCACCCGCGAGCAGGCGCTGCGCCGGGTCGACGTCCGGGCCTCCGCGCGCCGCCCCCGGCGCGACGACACACCGGCCCTGGCGGTGACCGCCCTGGTCGTCGGCTTCGTGCTGCTGCCGGTCGGCACGCTCGTCGCCCGGTCGCTGCGGGTGGGGCAGGGGTGGGGCCTGGCCCACTACCGTGCGCTGACCGACCCGGAGGCGACGAACGCCCTGCGGGTCAGCGTGACCGAGGCGATGGCCAACTCGCTGCGCACCGCCGTCGACGCCACCGTGCTCGCGATGATCCTCGGGCTCGTCGTCGCGGTCATCGTCTCCCGCCGGCCACGTCGGCCGGGGTGGGCGCGCACCGTGTCGGTCCTGGACGGGGTCTTCATGCTGCCGCTCGGGATCTCCGCGGTGACCGTCGGCTTCGGCTTCCTCATCACCCTGGACCGTCCGCCGCTGGACCTGCGCACCTCCCCGGTCCTCGTGCCGATCGCGCAGGCCATGGTGGCGCTGCCGTTGGTCGTGCGGACCCTGGCCCCGGTGCTGCGCTCGGTCGACCCGCGCCAGCGCGAGGCGGCCGCGACGCTCGGCGCCGGCCCGTGGCGAGCGGCGTGGACCGCCGAGGCGCCCGTGCTGGCCCGCCCGCTGCTCGCCGCGACCGGCTTCGCCTTCGCCGTCTCGCTGGGGGAGTTCGGCGCGACCAGCTTCCTCGCCCGACCGGACCGGCCTACCGTGCCCGTCGTCATCTACCAGCTCATCTCCCGGCCCGGCGCCGACCACCTCGGGATGGCGCTCGCCGCCAGCGTGCTGCTCGCGCTGGTGACCGTCGTCGTCATGGGCGTGGTCGAGCGGCTGCGGGTCGGCTCGGTAGGGGCGTTCTGATGCTCGAGCTCACCGATCTCACCGTGACCTTCCCCGGGGCCACCGCCGTCGACCACGTGTCGCTGCAGGTGGCGCGGGGTGACGTCCTCGCGGTCCTCGGGCCGTCGGGCTGCGGCAAGTCCACGCTGCTGCGGGCGGTCGCCGGGCTGGAGCAACCCTTCGCCGGCACCATCCGCTGGCGCGGCACCGACCTGTCCGGCGTGCCCACGCACGAGCGTGGCTTCGCCTGATGTTCCAGGACGGGCAGCTCTTCGCCCAGGCCAGCGTGGGGGACAACATCGGCTACCCGCTGCGGCTGCGCGGGGTCGGGCGCGGCGCGCGGGCCGCCCGGGTCGCCGAGCTGCTCGATCTCGTCGGGCTGCCCGGGTATGCCGACCGCCGCCCCGCCACCCTCTCCGGCGGCGAGCAGCAGCGCGTCGCGCTCGCCCGCTCGCTCGCCGCCGACCCCGAGCTGCTCCTGCTCGACGAGCCGCTCAGCTCCCTGGACCGGGCGCTGCGGGACCGGCTCGCCGGGGACCTGCGGGAGATCCTCGTCTCGACCGGCACCACCGCGATCCTCGTCACGCACGACCACGACGAGGCCTTCTCCGTGGCCGACCGGATGGCCGTCATGCTGCAGGGCCGGATCGCCCAGGAAGGTGCGTCCACCGAGGTCTGGCACACGCCGGCCTCCCGCGAGGTCGCGGCCTTCATCGGCTACGACAAGCTCCTCGAGGGCCCCGCCGCAGCCGTCCTGCGCCAGCACCTCCCACCCGACCGGGCGTCCGGGCCGGTGGCCCTGCGCCGCAGCGCGCTGCGGGTCGACCCGCGCGGCACGCTCTCCGGCACGGTCCGCCGGTCCACCACCGTCTCCGACGCTGTGCACCTCACCGTCGACGTCGAGGAGCTGGGTCGCTGCGAGGCCCTCTCCGCCGACCTCGGGCCGCAGGTCGGCGACACCGTCAGGCTCGCGGTGGATCGCCGCGGCGTCGCCCCGCTCTCCGACTGATCTGCGGTCGAGGCGGCGCATCTGTGCGGAACCTGCCGCGTTGCTGCGTGACGCGTGCTTATAGCGGAAGGACCTGCATACCGCAAGGAGGTATGCCGATGCCGGAACCGCGGGTGTCAGGCCCTAGATTGGTGCCCCATGGAGACCCCTGACGGATGGCGGCTGGACACGCTCGCGGTGCGCGGCGGTCTCATGCGCAGCCCCTTCGACGAGACGGCCGAGGCGCTCTACCCGACCTCGGGCTACGTCTACTCCAGCGCGCAGGAGGCGCAGGCGGCGTTCGAGGAGAAGATCGAGCGCTTCGTCTACAGCCGCTACGGCAACCCGACGGTCGCCATGCTCGAGGAGCGGATGCGGGTCATGCACGGCGCCGAGGCGGCGCAGGCCACCGCCTCGGGGATGTCCGCCGTCTTCACCGCGCTCGGCGGGCTGTGCGCCGCCGGTGACCGGATCGTCGCGAGCCGGGCGCTCTTCGGCTCCTGCTTCGTCATCATCGACGAGGTGCTGCGGCGCTGGGGCGTCGAGAGCACCTTCGTCGACGGCACCGACCTCGACGCCTGGCGCGAGGCGCTCGCCACCCCGGCCGCGGCCGTCTTCTTCGAGACCCCGAGCAACCCGACCCAGGAGCTCGTGGACATCGCGGCGGTGAGCGAGCTCGCCCACGCGGCCGGCGCCACGGTCGTGGTCGACAACGTCTTCGGCACGCCGGTCTTCTCGCGGCCGCTGGACCACGGCGCCGACATCGTCGTCTACTCCACGACCAAGCACATCGACGGTCAGGGCCGGGTCATGGGCGGCATGATCCTGGGCCCGGAGGAGCTCGTGGCGGGCCCGATCCAGACGCTGCTGCGGCATACCGGACCGGCGATGTCGCCCTTCAACGCCTGGGTCACGCTCAAGGGGCTGGAGACGATGGCCCTGCGCGTCGAGCGGCAGGCGGCCACCGCGCTCACCCTCGCGCAGGAGCTCGAGGCCGACCCGCGGGTGCTGGCCGTGCACCATCCTGGCTGGAGTCGCACCCGCAGGCCGAGCTCGCGCGGCGGCAGATGACCGGCGGCGGGACCGTGGTGACCTTCACCCTCGACGCCGGGCAGGAGGAGACCTTCGCCTTCATGAACGCGCTGCGGGTGGTGGACATCTCCAACAACCTGGGTGACACGAAGTCGCTGACCACCCACCCGGCGACGACGACCCACCGGCGGCTGCCGGAGGAGGCGCGCCGGGCCGCGGGCATCACCGAGGGCACGATCCGGCTGTCGGTCGGGCTCGAGGACGTCGACGACCTGCGCGAGGACCTGGAGCGGGGCTTCGCGGCCGCCTTCGGCTGACCCCGTCCGCACCATAGGCACCGCGCATCACGTGATGCCGGGAAACTCTGATCCGCGCGAGCTATAACCTGCGCGGATCAGAATGTCCCGGCGTTCCGGGGCGGGTGGGACGCCTGGGGCTGGAGGGATGAACAGGCCGGCCGCGCGCGACGTCCCGGTGGTCACGGTCGGAGCGCCCGGTGTGCCGCAGCGGTCGTGGCTGCGGGCTGGTATGCCGCAGTGGTTGTGGCTGCGGGCCGGTGTGCCGCAGCGGTTGTGGCTGCGGGGCGGTATGCCGCAGCGGTCGTGGCTGCGGGCCAGTGTGCCGCAGTGGTTGTGGCTGCGGTCCGGTATGCCTCAGCGGTTGTGGCTGCGGGCCGGTGTGCCTCAGCGGTCGGTGACCGGCCCGCCGGAAGACTCCGAGGTCGCCGGGCCGACGGGCTGGGCGCAGAAGCTGAAGTCCTTGCCCTGCGCCGCGTGATAGCTCGCGTGCTCGCCGTCGACCTCCAGGACGAGCTGGTGCCCGGGGACGAGCGCCTGGGTGTACATCATCCCCTCACGCGGGCAGCCGATCGAGCCGTCGCTCCACGTGACGTCGGCATACCCCGCCACCGTCACGGCCTCACGGCCGACCCCGGCCCGCTTGGCCTCCGCGTCGATCGCGGCCTGGACGTCGTCGCGCTGCACGATCGCGTCCGGCACGGCCCCCAGCGGCAGCGACGCCTCACCGGCAGGTCCGGTCTGGATCGGCGTGTCCCCGATGGGCTCGTCCTTGGTCACGGTGCTCCCGTCCTCGGTGGTCTCGTCGCCGGTCTCGTCGCCACTCTCCTGGGCAGCCTCGTCGCTCGCGCCGGCCGACGACGCGGTCGGGTCGGCCCCTGCGGTCGCATCGGTATCACCGCAGCCGGCGAGCGCGACGCTGAGCGAGAGAGCCGCGAGGGCGAGCGTGATCGGGCGGGTGCGGGTCATGGGATGACACCTCCAGGTCGCGTCCCCGCCAGTCTAGGTCGGTGCATCGGGGCGCGATCCGCGGTGCGATGAGGGTGAGAGTGTGGGGCGCCGGTCCCTGATCCGCGCCCCACCCTCCTGTCACCCCCACCGTCCCGCACGAGTGCGGCCCCTCACGACGGGGTGTGTCGGCTGTCCCGAACCGACACTACCTAGACGTCGGTGAGAGCCGATTCGTTGCACCCAGATACTGTGATCTGCATCACATTAACTCGAGGTATGCCTCAGCGCGCCGGGCGCAGGGTCAGCGCCTGCACCAGCGTGCCCACCGGACCCGCCTCGTCGTGCACGACGCTCGAGGTCTGGCCCACGCCGGTCGGGCCCCACGAGACGCGGGTGTCCAGCCCCACCCACGGCCCCTCGGGCAGGCGGTGCAGGTGGAGCGTCAGATCGACGTTGGGGAAGGCCCAGTCGTGCGGCGCCGCCCGCCCCGCGGTCCCGTTGGCCGTGTCCAGCAGCCCCACCCACGAGGCCAGGGCCGAGGCCTCCTCCGCACCGTCGACCAGGGGCACGGACGTCCGCACCCAGGTGCGGCCGCGCCCGGCCCGCGACCCGGGCACCGAGCGGAAGTCCAGCGAGCGGATGAAGCCGCCGTCCCAGTGGTCCATCCCGGTCCACGCCTCGAGACCTTCGGGGCCGGGCAGGTCGGCGTGCTCGGTCTCGGCCACGGCGGTGGTGTCGCCCGTGATCAGCCGCCACGCGGTCATCCGCACCGCAGCACGACCGGCGATCTCGACGCTGGACTCCAGCAGCTCGATGGTGCGCCCCGGCCGGAGCACCCGCGTCGTGACGGTCATCTCCTCGCGGCGGATGAAGCCCAGGATGTCGACGCTCAGCCGCGCCCACTGCAGGTCCTCGCGCGGATGGTTCAGCTCCAGCGTGTGCAGCAGCAGCCCGATGACCGGGGCCACGTGCTGCTCGTCCGGCGACCAGGCCCCCTGCACGTGCTCGGTCGGCTGATACCTCCCCTCGCCCAGCGCTGTGAAGTAGTGCCGCCCGTCCGCTGTCATGGTGCGCGAGTGTAGTAATGGACCCATGCCATCTCGCGCAACGACCCCGGGCGACGCGACCGGCGCACGGTCCGCCACCGCCCGGCACGCTGCGGACTGGAGCAGGATCGCCCGGGAGGTGATCGGCACGGCATACCCCTGGGCGCCGGCGCACGTCGTCACCGGGCCGGACGACACCGACGTCACGCCGCACCGGCTGCACCCGGCCTTCCACGGCTCGCTCGACTGGCACTCCTGCGTGCACATGCAGTGGTCGCTGGTCACCCTGCTCACCAGGTATGCCGGTGCGCTCGGCGAGGGCGAGGCCGCCGCGGCGCGCTCGCTCCTGGCGCAGCGGCTCACCGCCGAGCACCTGGAGGTGGAGGTCGCCTACCTGCGCGCCCGCCCCGGGTTCGAGCGACCCTACGGCTGGGCCTGGGCCGCCCAGCTCGCCGCGGCCACCCGCGAGCTCGGCGGGCGTGAGGAGCGGGCCGCCCGCTGGGCGCGGGGCCTGGCCCCGCTGGCGGACCTCCTCGCGGAGCGGGTGCTGGAGCACCTGCCGCGGCAGGCCTACCCCGTCCGCCACGGCAAGCACCAGAACGACGCCTTCTCCCTGCTCCTGCTGCGCGACGCCTACGGCCGGCTGGGCCGGGAGGACGTGGTGCGCGCCTGCGAGGAGGCGGCGCGGGCGTGGTTCGCCGACGACGGGCCGGCGCCCACGGGCGCCGAGCCCGGCGGGTCGGACTTCCTGTCGCCGGCGCTCACCGAGGCGCTGCTCATGACGGCGGTGCTCGAGCCGGGCGACGCGCGGCGCTGGCTCGAGCGGGTGCTGCCCGGGCTGGGGGAGGGCCGGCACGCGCACCTGCTGGCCGTGCCGGAGGTCCGCGACCCGACCGACGGGCAGGGCGCCCACCTGCTCGGGCTCGCCCTGTCGCGGGCCTGGGCGCTGCGGACTCTGGCACCCTGGGTGCAGGAGAGGTCCGCCGCGGCGCTGCGGGCGGCGGCGGACGAGCAGGAGGACGCGGTGCTGGGCCACATCACGCAGGGCGACTTCATGGCCACCCACTGGCTGGTGTCCTTCGCGCTGCTCGCCGACGGGGCGCCGGGCCGGCCGTGAACGAGGCATACCGCGGCTGGACCGTCCGGCGCCGCCTCCTCGCCCTCATGGTCGGGATGATGGCGCTCGGCATCGCGCTCACCGGGGTGCTGTCCTTCGCGTTGCAGTTCCGCTCGCTCGACGAGCGGGTGCAGGCCGACCTCGAGCAGGAAGTCCAGGAGGTGCAGGCCTTCGCGCAGTCCGGGCCGCTGCGCGACGGCGAGCCCTACACCGACGCCGAGGCGCTGCTCTTCGCCTTCCTCCGGTCCTCGATCGCCTCCTCCAACGAGGCCTTCCTCGCGCTCGTCGACGGCGAGCCCCTCTTCCAGAGCACCGGGGAGCGCGACTTCGACGTCGCCCACGACGACGTCCTCGCGCTCGTGGGCCGGACCGACGTCCCTCCCGGCCGCGCCGTGATCGACACCGTCGACACCCAGGGCACGACCCTCACGGTGATGATGGCCGACGTGCAGCTGCCGGAGGAGGAGCGGCGGGCCACCTTCGTCGTCGCCATCGACACGGGCACGCTCACCGGGCAGGTCTGGCGCCGGGTGTGGACGTATGCCGGTGTCGGGCTCGCCTCGCTCGTGCTCGCCGGCGCGCTCGCGCACGTCGTGCTCGGCCGGCTCCTCCGCCCGCTGCGCGAGCTGCAGGAGGCGACCGCCCACATCACCACCGAGGACCTGTCGCGCCGGGTCGAGGTCTCGGGGGAGACCGACATCACCGACCTGGCGCTGCGCTTCAACGGCATGCTCGACCGGATCGAGGAGGGGGTGCAGATGCAGCGCCAGTTCCTCGACGACGCCGCGCACGAGCTGCGGACCCCGCTGACGATCCTGCGCGGCAACGCCGAGCTGCTGCGCGCGGACGACCCCGAGGACGTGCGCGCCACCCGGACGCTCATGCTCGACGAGGTCGACCGGATGCAACGGCTCGTCGACGACCTGCTCATGCTCGCCCGCGCCCAGCGGCAGGACTTCCTACGGCCGGTGGACGCCGACGTCACCGAGCTGGCGGTCGAGTGCATGGAGCGGCTCACCGCGCTGGGGGAGCGCCAGTGGCGGCTCGCGGCGCACGCCGAGGGGCGGATGACGCTGGACCGGCACCGGCTCATCCAGGCCGTGGTCCAGCTCGCCGCCAACGCGGTGAAGTTCAGCGAGCCGGGCAGCATCGTCGAGCTCGCCACCGAGTGGGTCGGCGAGGAGGACCCGCAGCACGCCCGCGCGGTCGAGGGTGGGGCCCGGCGTGCGCCGCGCTACCTGGCGCTGTCCGTCTCCGACCACGGCACGGGCATACCCGAGAGCGAGCAGGAGCGCGTCTTCGAGCGCTTCGGCCGGGCCGAGGCCGCGTCCTCGATCGAGGGCAGCGGGCTGGGGCTGGCGATCGTGTCGGCGATCGCCGAGGCGCACGGGGGCGCGGTCGGTGTCGACTCGGTCGACGGGCTGGGCTCCCGGTTCACCATGTGGATCCCCGCGACCGGGGCGCGCGAGGAGGACGGCCAGGTCGGGCCGGCCGAGCGCAACCGCGCCGGCAGCCTCACCACCGGCGGGTAGCCTTCCCCGCATGGCGCACATCCTGATCGCCGAGGACGAGGACGGGATCGCCCGGGTGATCGACCGGGGGCTGCGGGGAGACGGGCACCAGACCACCCTGGTCACCGACGGGATCGCCGCGCTCGAGGCGGCCAGCAGCGGCCAGGTGGACCTCGTGGTGCTCGACGTGGGGCTGCCGAAGATGGACGGCTTCACCGTGCTGCGGATGCTGCGCACCATGGACGAGCCGGTGCCGGTCATCATGTGCACCGCCCGCGACTCGGTCGAGGACACCGTGCACGGCCTAGAGAGCGGGGCGGAGGACTACCTGCCCAAGCCGTTCCGGGTCGAGGAGCTGCGGGCGCGGGTCAAGCTGCGGCTGCGCCAGCACGCCGAGGCCCAAGGCGGCGGGCGCTCCGAGGACGTCCTCGAGGAGGGCGGCGTCCGCCTCGACATCCCCGCCCGCACCGTGACCGTCGACGGCCGGCAGGTCGAGCTGTCCGCCCGCGAGTTCACGCTCGCCCGCGAGCTCATGGACCACGCCGGGCAGGTGCTGAGCCGGGACCAGCTCCTGGACCGGGTGTGGGGCTTCGAGGTCACCGGCAGCTCCAACGTCGTCGACGTCTACATCCGCTACCTGCGCTCCAAGCTCGGCGCCGACCGGATCACCACGGTCCGCGGCGTGGGCTACCGCTTCGAGCACTGACCTCCCCCGACCGGGCATACCTCCCGCCCGCCATGAGAGGACTCTCATCGCGATGTCATGGACGGCTCATCCCGGGTGTGTTCACTCGTCCTCACGCACCGACCACCGGGTCGGGCGGGAGAGGACGAGATGGACACGGGCACCAGCACCCCCGCCCCGGGCGGTGGCCACGAGCCGCTGCGCGTGGTGTTCTACTCCCACGACTCGCAGGGGCTCGGGCACTTCCGGCGCAACCGGGCGCTCGCGCACACCCTGGCCCAGCGGCTGCCCGTCCTCACCGGGCGTCCGGTCACCGGGCTGCTGCTCAACGGGGTCGCTGGCGCCGCGGCGCGCAGCCTGCCGCGCGGCTTCGACGTCGTCACGCTCCCCGCGATCGGCAAGACCGCGTCCCACCAGGGATATGGCCCGCGTCACCTCCAGCTCGGCATGGACGCCGTGCTGTCGGTGCGGGGCGAGATCGTCCGGGCCACCGGGCTCGCCTTCCGCCCCGACCTGGTCGTCGTCGACCGGCACGCGCTCGGGGTCGGCGGTGAGCTGCTCGCCGGGCTGCACGCGATGCGCCGCGAGCTGCCGCAGACGCGCTTCGTGCTCGGCCTGCGGGACGTCCTCGACGCCCCGGAGGCGGTCGAGTCGGAGTGGCGGATCACCCCGGCCGAGCTCGTCGCCGAGCTCTACGACGAGGTCTGGATCTACGGCGACCCCGCGGTCCACGACCTGCGCACCTCCGGGGAGGTCCCGGACGAGCTCGCGCCGCTGATCCGCTACCAGGGCTACCTCGCCCACGGCCGGGCGGAGGCGCCGACCGACCTCGACCCGGAGCGGCCCTACGTCGTCACCACCGCCGGGGGCGGCAGCGACGGCACCCGGCTCTGCCTTGCCGCGGCCCGGGCCGAGGTGCCGCGCGGCCACCGGCACGTCCTCATCACCGGACCGCAGATGTCCGACGCCGACCACCGCGCCGTCGAGCGCGAGGCCGGCCCCCGCACCTCGGTGACCCGCAGCGTCGACGACGCGGCGGGGCTCATCCGGCGGTCGGCGGCCTCGGTCTCCATGGCCGGCTACAACACCGTCGCCGAGACGCTGGCCACCGACGTGCCCGCCCTCCTCGTGCCGCGCGAGCGTCCGCGGACCGAGCAGCTCATCCGGGCCCGGGGCCTGGAGCGCGTCGGAGCCAGCGACCTGCTCCGGGAGCAGGACCTCACCCCGCAGGCGATCAGCCGGTGGTGGGCGAGTGCCGTGCGCCGCACCGTCGACCGGCGGGCCCTGGACCTGGGCGGGCTGCGGGCGGTCGCGGGCTCGGCGGCCCGGCTCGTGCGCACCTCGCCCGTCCTCGCCGACCGGACAGGCCTTGCCGACGGTGCGGGGCGGACCGAAGGGGTGTCCGGCCGGGAGAAGGTGCTGAGCCATGTCGGCTGAGCGCACCGCCTACGTCCTCAAGGTCTACCCCCGCTTCTCCGAGACCTTCGTCGTCACCGAGATCCTCGCCCGCGAGGCGGCCGGTGAGGATCTCGCGATCTACGCCCTGCGGCCGACCTCCGACTCCCGCTTCCACCCCCAGCTCGCGCAGGTCCAGGCGCCGGTGACCCACCTGACCAGGGCGCACAAGCTCTCCGACGAGTGGGCCGTCCTCGCCCGGGCCCAGGCCGAGCTGCCCGACTTCGGGGAGCGCTTCGGCGCGCTCATGCCGCTGCTGGTCCGCCTGGACCCCTCGGCGGTCGCCCAGGGCGTCGAGCTCGCCCTGCAGCTGCGGCGCGACGGCATCACCCGGGTGCACGTGCACTTCGCCAACCTCGCGTCCTGGTGCACCGTTATCGCCTCCGCGCTCACCGGCATACCCTTCACCGTCACGACGCACGCCAAGGACCTCTTCCACGACGACGTCGACCGCGTGGTGCTGCGCGAGGTGCTGCGGCGGGCCGCGGCGGTCGTCACCATCAGCGACTACAACCGCCGCTTCCTGCTCGAGCACGTGGACCCCGACCTGGGGTCCAAGGTCGAGCTGGTCCGCAACGGCCTCGAGCTGGGGCGGTTCACCTACCGCGACCCGGCGCTGGTCGACGGCACGCTGCGCGTCCTCGCCGTCGGCCGGGTCGTGGAGAAGAAGGGCTTCGACCACCTCGTGGACGCGGTCGCCCTGCTCCGTGCGGAAGGCATGCCGCTCGAGGTCCGGATCGTCGGCGAGGGCGAGCGGGCGGACGAGCTCGCCGCCCAGGTGCGCCGACTCGGCCTCGAGGACGTCGTCACGCTGCTCGGCTCGCGCAGCCAGTCCGAGCTGGTCGTCGAGCTGGACCGGGCCGACGTGCTCGCCGCTCCCTGCGTCGTCGGCGCCGACGGCAACGCCGACGGACTGCCCACCGTGCTGCTCGAGGCGATGGCCAGCGGCGTGCCGTGCGTGGCGACCGACGTCACCGGCATACCCGAGGCGATCCGGGCCACGCCCGGCGGACCCACGACCGGCCTCCTGCTGGACCACGACCGCGAGGGCCTGGCCGCCCGCGTCGCGCAGGCGCTGCGCGAGGTCGCCGACCCCGCCTGGCCGCGCGTCGAGGTCGCCCGCGCCGCGCGAGCCCTCATCGAGCGCGACTACGACACCACCACCCAGGCGGCGCACCTCGCCGCCGTGACCGCAGGAGCATCCCGATGACCCGCGTCGCCTACGTCTGCGCCGATCCCGGCATCCCCGTCTTCGGCACCAAGGGCGCCAGCGTCCACATCCAGGAGATGGTCCGCGCGTGGCGGGCGCGCGGCGCCGAGGTCGAGGTGTATGCCGTGCGCCTCGGCGACGCCGCGCAGGTGCCCGCCGACCTCGCCGACCTCGTCGTGCACCACGTGCCCGTCGGCAAGGTCGGGGGCGAGGCCGGGGACCCGGGCGCGGCCTCGCGCCGCGAGGTGGCCCAGCGGCAGGCGGCCGCCGAGATCGCCCACCGCGTGGTCGTCGCGGCGCCGGACGTCGTCTACGAGCGCTACTCCCTCTTCTCGCCGGTCCTCGCCCTCGCCCGGCGCGGGCTGGGGGAGCGGGTGACCACCGTGCTCGAGGTCAACGCGCCCCTCATCGACGAGCAGCGCGAGCACCGGGTGCTCGTCGACGCGGCGGGCGCCGAGGACGCGCTGCGGGCCCAGGTCGGCGCGGCGGACGTCGTGGCCTGCGTCAGCGAGCCGGTCGCCGCGTGGGTACGGGAGCGGGAGCGCACCGGCGCCGCACCGGGCACAGCTCAGGTCATCGTCGTGCCCAACGGCGTCAACACCGCACGCATCCGCCCGGTCCGGCCGGACCTCACCGGCGACCCGGTCGTCGTCTTCGTCGGCACCCTCAAGCCCTGGCACGGGGTCGAGCAGCTCGTGGCCGCCGCGGCCCGGGCGCGGACCCGGTGGCGGCTGCGCGTCGTCGGCGACGGCCCGCAGCGGGCGGCGGTGGAGGCGGCCGCGGCCGAGCACGGGTTTGCGGTCGAGCTCACCGGCGCGGTGCCGCCCGAGCAGGTCCCGGACGCCCTGGCCGGCGCGCTCGTGGCCGTGGCCCCCTACCCCGCGAGCGGCGACCACTACTTCTCCCCGCTCAAGGTCTACGAGTACGCCGCCGCCGCCCTGCCCGTCGTTGCCTCCCGGATCGGCCAGATCCCGGCCGTCGTGCAGGACGGGCGGACCGGGCTGCTCGTGCCGCCCTCGGACCCCGACGCGCTCGCGGCCGCGATCGACGCCCTCGTCGCCGACCCCGGCCGGGCCGTCGCCATGGGCGCGGCCGGGCGGGCGCTCATGGAGCGCTCGCACACGTGGGCGCACGTGCTCGACGCCACCCTCGCCCCGCTCGCGACGGGCACGTCGACGGGCACCGACGACCCGGCAGCGCGGAGGGTCTCGTGAGCGCGACCGACGCGACGGTGGCGCCGGACACCCCCGACGCGCAGGGCTCGCCGCTGCGCCGGACCCTGCGTCTGGTGCTACCGCACCTGGACGGCCAGCGCACCCTGCTCGCCGGCGGCGGCGTGCTGCTGCTCGCCGAGGTGCTCTTCCGGGTGCTCGAGCCCTGGCCGACCAAGCTGGCCATCGACGCGCTCACCCGCAGCCTCGGGGCCGACCTCACCGACTCCGGGCCGCAGGCCAGCCTGCAGCTGCTCCTCGCCTGCGGCCTGGCGACGATCGCCATCATCGGGCTGCGGGCGGTGTGCAACTACGGCGCCACCGTCGCCTTCGCCCTCGGTGGCAGCCGGGTGGCGACGAGGCTGCGCGCCCGGGTCTTCGACCACGTGCAGGGCCTGTCCCGCAGCTACCACGGCCGCGCCCGCTCCGGCGACGTCGTCCAGCGGCTCGTCGCCGACGTGGGGCGGCTGCAGGAGGTCGCCGTCAGCGCGGGTATGCCGCTCGTCGTCAACGTCTTCACCCTCGTCGCGATGCTCGGCGTCATGACCTGGCTCGATCCGGTCCTGGCCCTCATCGTGCTCGTGGCCATCCTCGTCTTCGGGCTCTTCTCCCGGCTCTCCACCGGCAAGATCACCACCGCCTCCCGCAAGACCCGGCGCAGCGAGGGCGAGCTCGCCAACGTCGCGCAGGAGACCCTCACCGGGATGACGCACGTCCAGGCATACGGGATGGAGGGGGACCGCTCGGCGACCTTCCAGGGGTCCAACGACCGCTCGCTCAAGGACGGCGTGGTGGCCCGCCGCCTCGCGGCCGGGCTGGAGCGCCGCACCGACGTCCTCGTCGGGATCGCGACCGCGGCGGTCCTCATGCTGGGTGGCCTGCGGGTGCTGCAGGGCGCCATGACCCCCGGCGACATGGTGATCTTCCTGACCTACCTCAAGACGTCGATGAAGCCGCTGCGCGACCTGGCGAAGTACACCGGCCGCATCGCCCGCGCCAGCGCCTCCGGCGAGCGGGTCGCGGACCTGCTCGACGAGACCCCCGACATCGTCTCGCCCGCCGACCCGGTGCGGCTCGGCGTGGTGCGGGGCGGGCTGGAGCTGCGGGACGTCACGCTGGAGTTCGTCCCCGGCCTGCCGGTGCTGCGCGGGGTCGACCTCGCGGTGGCGCCGGGGGAGCGGGTCGCGGTCGTCGGACCCTCAGGCTCGGGCAAGTCGACCGTGGCCTCGTTGCTCCTGCGGCTGCTCGATCCCGGCTCGGGCAGCGTGCACCTGGACGGCACCGACCTGCGCGACCTCGACCTGCGCGACCTGCGCAGCCAGATCGCGCTGGTCCAGCAGGAGGCCGTCCTCTTCACCGGCACCATCGAGGACAACATCCGCCAGGGCCGACCCGAGGCCAGCGACCACCAGGTGCGCCGCGCGGCCCGGCTGGCCCGGGTCACCGAGTTCACCGACGACCTGCCCGACGGGCTGCAGACGGTGGTGAGCGAGCGGGGCGGCAGCCTGTCCGGTGGGCAGCGGCAGCGGATCTCGCTGGCCCGCGCCTTCCTGCGCGACGCCCCGGTGCTGCTGCTCGACGAGCCGACGACCGGGCTGGACCCGGACAACGTCACCCTCGTCGGCGAGGCGATCGCGGAGCTGAGCCGGGGACGCACCACGGTGATGATCACCCACGACCTCGACATCGCCCGCGCCGCCGACCGTGTCGTCGTGCTGGAGCAGGGCCGGGTGACCTGGTCCGGCCCGCCGGAGCAGGCCCCGCTGGACGGGGTGCTGGAGGAGAGCCGTGGCTGAGCACGCGAAGGTCCACGCCCCGGCCCGCGCCGTGGACGACCCGGTCCTCGAGCTGCTGCTGGACCCCGAGCGGCTCAGCGCGTTGCTGCGCACCCCGGTGCGGGTGACCCGGGTCCGCCCCAAGACCGGGGTGAGCCACACCGCCGCGCTGGTGGACGGCACCGGGACGGGATGGGTGCAGGTGCTCGTCGGCGAGTCCCGGGCCAAGGGGGTGAAGGCCCGCGACCGCGCCGAGCGCTACGGGCTGGGTCATCTCGTGCGCACGGTGCCGCTGCCGCAGTGGGACGCCGAGCTGCTCTGGGGCGGGATCGCCACCGACCCGGCGCTCGCGGCGCCGCTGCGGCGATCCGGTCTCGACCTCGGTGCCGATGGGCTGAGGGTGCTGCGCTACAACCCGCTACGGCGGGTCGTCGTCCGCGACGGCGAGGAGGTCGTGCGCATCAGCGCCGCGCGCCACCGGGACGACATGGTCGCGGTCGCCCATGCGCTGCACGACCGGGGGGTCGCCGTCGTGACCCCGCTGGACGGGGCAAACGGGTCGGACCGCCGCGGTGGCCGGGTGAGCCGGTGGCCGTGGGTCGAGGGGGAGGACCTCGCCACCCTCGAGCAGCGCTGCGCCTCCCTGCCGTCGGCCGACCCCGGGCGTGACGACGTCCTGGACCACGTGGCCGCCGCAGGGGCGGTCGCGGCCCGGCTCCACGCGGTCCCGGTCAGCGCCGTGCCTCGCTGGAGCATCGGGCATGGGAAGACCTGCTGCAGTCCGCCGGGCGGGCCGTCCGTCAGCTCGAGAGCGTCGCGCCGGAGGTGGCGGACGAGGCGGGGCGGGCGCTGTCCGCGCTGCCGCGCACCGTGCCCACCGGTCCGGCGGTGGTGCTGCACGGCGACCTGTCGCTGGACCAGTTCCTCGTCGGGCGCGACGGGCAGGTCCGGCTCACCGACCTGGAGCGGGCCTGCCTCGGCCCGGTCGAGCTGGACCTCGCCTCGCTCGCGGCCGAGCAGCTCGTGCGCCTCGTCGACCCGGCAGGGGCGGACCGTCCCGCCGATGACGCTCCCGGTGCCGACGTGGCGCAGGCCTTCGCGGCGGGCCACGGGGCGAGGCCCGCCGGACCGGTATGGGTGGCGGCGGCGCTGCTGACCCGGGTCGCCGGACCCTGGCGGGCGCAGACCCCGGGCTGGGCCGCGCACACGCGCCGGATCGGAGAGATCGCAGTGGAGCACGCGACGCGCCACTCGCCGGGGCGCTCCGCGGGCGCGGCCCTGTCGGGGCGCGCCAGCAGTGCACCGGTCGCCAGCGCCCCGGCCGGCACGCCCGACCGTGCGGTCCCGGGCCCCGTGGTGCCGTCGACCGTCCGCAGCGCCGACGGCGAGACCGTGCGGGTCGACCGCGCCTGGCCGCACCGCCTGGGCACGGCGCAGGTCGCGATCGAGGGCCGGGACGCACGGGGCCGGCTGCGCGCCGGCGTCCTCGCCCCTGACGGCGGTCTCGACCTGCTGCCTCCCGGCGAGGACCCCCGCTGCCGGGCCTGGCCGCCGCGGCCCGGACCGGCAGCCTGCTGGTGCACCGGCCCGGCCGCCGCGCGGTCGTGCACACCGCGAAGGGCTACCTCAAGGTCGTGCGTCCTGGTCGGGCCGAGGCCGTGGCCGCCGGGTCACGCGTCGGGACGCGGCTGGCCGACGGTGCCGGTCTCGGGTCGGCCACGGTGCTGGCGACCACCGGTGACACGGTCCGCTTCGCGGCGCTGCCCGGCATACCGGTCCAGCGGCTCTCGGCGGACCCGGCCTGGCCAGCGGTCTGGGACGCCTGGGCGGACGCCTGGACCACGTGGCAGACCCTGCCCGCCCCCGACCTTCCCGAGCACGGGCCGGGGCACGAGGCCGAGGTGCTCCGGACGTGGGCGCGGCGGGCGGACGCGGTCGGCGTGCTCGCCGGCACGCCGTGGGCGGACCGGCTGGAGCGCACCGCGGCCGCGCTGGAGACCTCGCCCCGCATGCGGACGGTCCCGGCGCACCGGGACCTGCACGACGGGCAGGTGCTCTGGGACGGCGAGCGGCTGGCGCTCATCGACCTGGACACCGTCTGCCGGGCCGAGCCGGCGCTCGACCTCGCCAACCTCGAGGCCCACGCCCGGCTGCGTCGCGCCCAGGGCCTGTGGTCGGGCCGGGCCGCCCGGGTCGTGGGCCAGGCGGTCGACCGGGTCGCCGGTGCCGGCGGTGTCGAGGAGGACCGGATGGCGCTGATGCGCCGGGCGACCCTGGCCCGGCTCGCCGCCGTCTACGCCTTCCGGCCCCGCTGGCGCGAGACCGCGCTCGCCTGGGCGGACGAGGAATGGTGCCGTGGCCTGGGCGGATGAGAGACCTCTCATCCGGGTCTCACCGGTCTCTCCGACGGGTCGGGCACAGTGGTGACCATGAAGATGCTCGCCTCGGCCCTGGCCCTCGTCCTCATCGGTCTGACCGGTGGGTGGCTGTGGATCGACGCCGCCGCCGACGCGCGCGAGACCGAGGGGATCGTCGTCGTGGGGGCGCTGGAGCAGGCCGACGGCAGCGCCTCGCACGCGCGCGCCGCCGGTGACAGCGGCGCGGCCGTCATCACCGGGCACCTCGTCGTCGCGATGCAGGAGGGCACCCGGCAGCTCTCGGGGACCTTCGAGCAGGCCCGCAGCGAGGCGGAGCAGGCGGCCGCCGAGAAGGAGGCGGCCGAGAAGGCCGAAAAGGAGAAGGCGGCCCAGGAGAAGGCAGCCGAGGAGAAGGCCGCGGAAGAGAAGGCCGCCGAGGAGAGGGCTGCCGAGGAGGCCCGGCAGGCCGAGCGCGAGGCGCAGGAGGCGCAGCCCGCCCCGGCCCAGGTCCAGCCCTCGCCCGTCCTGTGCTGGGACGACGACGAGTGGGAGGAGTGCGACGACGACTGGGACGACGACTGGGACGACTGATCCCGCCGTCGCGCGCCTAGTCTGGGCGGGTGAGCACCCACCGTCCGGCGGTCCCGCCCACCACGCTGTCGCGTCACAGCCTGCTCGTCGAGACGCTGCTCGTCCTCGGCGTCAGCTGGGCGCCTCGGCGCTCTGGTCGGTGCTCAGCCTGGCTCGCAAGCTCACCGCGCAGGGCGGGCTGGCCGCGCAGACCACGAGCATGAACACCAGCACCACCCCGGACCGGCCCTGGCTCGACCTCGCCCACCAGCTCGTCGGCATCGGGCTCGCGCTGGTGCCGGTGCTGCTGGCGGTGCACCTGCTCGGTCGCGGGATCTCCCGCCCCTGGCGCTTCCTGGGGCTCGACCGCACCCGGCCGGTGCGCGACCTCGCCCAGGGGACGATGCTCGCCGCCGTGATCGGCATACCCGGCCTCGGGCTCTATCTCCTCGCACGCGAGCTGGGCGTCAACACCACCGTCGCCCCCTCGAACCTCGCGGACGTCTGGTGGGCGGTGCCGGTCCTCGTGCTCGCCGCCGTGCAGAACGCCGTGGTGGAGGAGGTGGTCGTCGTGGGCTACCTCTTCACCAGGTGGGCGCAGGCCGGCTGGTCGACGTGGACGATCATCGTGACCTCGGCGCTGCTGCGCGGCAGCTACCACCTCTACCAGGGCTTCGGCGGCTTCGTCGGCAACGTCGCGATGGGCGTGATCCTCGGCTGGTTCTACACCCGCACCCGCCGGGTCATGCCGCTCGTCGTGGCGCACACGCTGCTCGACGTCGTGGCCTTCGTCGGGTATGCCGCGCTCGCCGGCCGGGTCGACTGGCTCTGAGCCTGACTCAGCCGCCCGCGGCGACCGAGGTCAGCGTCGCGGTGGTCTCCTCGCCCTCGACCACGCAGGTCATCGTGTAGGTCTGGGCCGTCGTGGCCAGGGTGCTGGTGCCATCGGGCAGTCGCAGGACCTCCTGGCCCGCCGCATCCGTGACGACGAGCCTGCCCTCGCCGACCACGCTGACCTCGTGTTCGCCGGGCGCGACCTCGTCGCGGTTGAGGCCGCACCCGTCGAGGACGACCTCGAGCGGTGCGGAGGCAGGGTCCGGCGGCGGGTCGCCCAGGCACGCCGACACGGTCGGGAGGAAGCACACGAGGATGACGACGTGCCACGCGGCGGGTCTGCGGTCGGCAGCCATGTCACCTCCCTGGTCACGGCGCATCCGGGTCCTGCGGACCACTGTAGGGGCGTGCGGAAGCGGTGGGGGCTCGACCGGGCCCGCCGGGACCTGACCTCGGGACTGACAGGTGAGGCACAGGTCGCGCTGGGCAGGGGCATACCGGGGGAGCGGAGCGTGGGGTCATCGCCGCTCGCCTGCGGCGGACCGACGAGCCGGAAGGATCCACCATGAAGACCTCCACCGCCACCGCCCTCGGTGTCACGGGCCTGACCGCCGCCGTCATCGGCTTCGGTGTGGCCGTCCCGAGCCTCGCTGAGGACGACGCGCAGACGACCACGACGGTCGACGCCGCGGCGGGCACCGCCGAGCCGGACGCGCCCCAGGCGCCGGAGGGCGCGCCGACGCCGGAGGTCACGACGACCCCCGACGGCACGACCCCGCAGGAGCCCGGGATGCCGGCCGCGCCCGGGCCCGGCGCGATGGCCGGTTCGCACGGGCTCTCGCTCGCGACCGCCGCGGAGGTGCTGGGCCTGGACGAGGAGGATCTGCTCACCCAGCTGACCGAGGGCACGACCCTGGGCGAGGTGGCCGACGCCCAGGGCGTGGCGCGCCTGGAGCTCGTCGACGCCCTGGTCACCGAGACCGAGGAGCAGCTCACCGCCCTGCTCGACGAGCCGATGACCGGGCTCGGTGGACCGGGCGGCGGCATGGTGCCTGGTGGCGCGCCAGGGGAGGGGCAGGGCACGGCGCCCGGCCAGGAGGGAACCCCGGACCTGCCCTGGGACCCGGACGGCTCGACCGGGCAGGACGGGTCAGGCACCGGCGAAGAGGACTCCACGGCGACCACCGACGGCGGCACCGCGTAGGGACCGGCGGGGCGCGGCATACCCTGGGCGCATGACGCAGATCGACCACCTGCCCGAGCGCGAGCGCTGGGTCGCCCGGTCCGAGGACCGCGAGATCGGCTACCTGTCCTACGAGCTGGAGGGCGGCGTCCTCGACCTGCAGCACACGGTCGTCGAGCCCGAGGCGCGCGGCCAGGGGCTCGGCGGCCGGCTGGTCGAGGAGGCGCTGGGGTATGCCCGGGACGAAGGGCTGCGGGTGCGGCCCACCTGCCCGTTCGTCCCACGCTACGTCGCCGAGCACCCCGAGCACGCCGACCTGATCGTGGGTGCTGGGGACGTGGCGCAGCCGCGGCACGACGACGAGGTGGTCGGCGAGGACGAGCCCGACGACGGGGCGGGCGACGTGCCCACCGTCGAGATCCGCGACCAGAGCATCCGCCTGGGCCAGCTGCTCAAGCTCGCCGGGCTGGTGCCCGACGGCGCGATGGCCCGCATGGTCATCGAGAACGGCGAGGTCGCCGTGGACGGCGAGACCGTGATGCGGCGCGGCACGCAGGTGCGGCCGGGCCAGGTCGTGACCTATGCGGGGGAGTCGGTCTCGCCGGTCAGCGGTGGCTGACCGGGTGCCGCTGCCGGTCGCGGGCGCGAGGGTCCCACTCCCACTATCGTGGGCGGGACCCGAGGAGGCCCGATGACTCTCTCCCCGCACGGATCCAGCGCCGTGGCGACCGGCTCCCTGCGCAAGGGCCTGCCGATCATGCTGCTCGGCGGGATCCTCGCGTGGGTCGCGGGGCAGTCGTGGAGCGTGCAGCGCGGCTCCGGCGAGGTCTTCCAGGTGCTCATGGCCTACGGCAACCTGGCGGTCATGGCGGTCGCTGCCCAG
The DNA here is from genome assembly GCF_001942225.1 of Serinicoccus sp. CUA-874. Lineage (NCBI taxonomy): Bacteria > Bacillati > Actinomycetota > Actinomycetes > Micrococcales > Ornithinimicrobiaceae > Serinicoccus > Serinicoccus sp. CUA-874. The sequence goes on from NZ_MKJZ01000010.1 coordinate 31,119, forward strand.
CTCGTCGCCGGGCCGCGTGGCCGCGCCTGGATGATGGCGACGGCGGGGGCCGTCGGGATGACCGTGCCGTGGTTCTTCGGGCTCGCCTTCGCCCAGCAGGGCCAGGGGGTGCTGCTGCCTTCGCTCGTCGTGCTGGTGACCAGCTGGGGTATGACCTGGGTGGTCTCGACCCTGACGCGGGTCGCGTGCTCCGACGGGGGCGGTGAACGGGGCGCTCAGCCCTCGCGCTGGAGCCACTGCGCGCAGACGTCCAGCAGCCGGTCGTTGGCCTCGGTCTCGCCGATCGTGCAGCGCACCCCGTCGCCGGCGAACGGCCGCACCATGAGCCCGCGCGCCTGGGCGGCCTGGGCGAAGGGCACGGCGTCGTCGAGCAGCGGCAGCCAGCAGAAGTTGCCCTGGGCCTGCGGCACCGACCACCCCTGTTCGCGCAGCGCGGCCACGACCCGCTCGCGCTCGGCGACGAGCTCCTCGACCCGGGCGAGCAGCTCGTCCTCGGCCGCCAGGCTCGCGATCGCCGCATGCTGGGCGAGGTCGGTGACCCCGAACGGCGTGGCCGCCTTGCGCAGGGCCGTGGCGACCTCAGGATGGGCGACGGCATACCCCACCCGCAGCCCGGCCAGGCCGTAGGCCTTGGAGAAGGTGCGCAGGACCACGACGTTGGGGTGCTCCCGGGCGATCGCGAGCGCGTCCGGGACGGTCTCCTCGGTGGTGAACTCCAGGTAGGCCTCGTCGATCACGACGATGAGGTCGCGGGGCACCCGGTCGAGGAAGGCCCTCAGCTCGGCCTCCGTGACCGCCGGACCGGTCGGGTTGTTGGGCGTGCAGACGAGCACCAGCCGGCTGCGGTCGGTGATCGCCTCGGCCATGGCGTCGAGGTCGTGCCGCGCGTCACCGGTCAGCGGCACCTGCACCGAGCGCGCCCCGGAGAGCGCCACGACGATGGGGTAGGCCTCGAAGCTGCGCCAGGCATACACCACCTCGTCGTCGGGGTCGCAGGCGATGGCCACGAGCTGCGCGAGGACCGCGACGCTGCCGGTGCCGGTGGCGAGCTGCTCGGCCGGGACCCCCAGCCGCGCGGCGAGGGCCTCGGTCAGCGCGACCACCCCCATGTCGGGGTAGCGGTTGACCTGCTGCGCCGCGTCGGCGATCGCGCCGGTGACCGAGGGCAGCGGGGGGAAGGGGTTCTCGTTGGAGGAGATCTTGTAGGACGTGACCCCCTCGACCGGCGCCGGCGGCTTGCCCGGGACGTAGGCCGGCACCCCGGCCAGGGTGCTGCGGAGACGGACGGGCGCGGGCTGGTCGGTCATGAGCTCAGCGTAGCCAGGGCTCCGCGGCCGGAGGTGCCTACCCTCAGCCCTTCCCTGTGCACGGATCTGCAGCCTGTGCACGCCACAGGAACCCCAGCCGCACCTGTGCACGCTTGCTGAAGCAAGGCTGCAGATATTTCCTCGGCTCCGCCCCAGCAAGCGTGCCCAGGTATGAACGAGGCTGGCGAGGTCAGCAACGCGCCGGGAGCACGTCGGTCGCGAGGAAGTCGTGCCCGACGAAGAGCAACGGCTCGCCGCTCGTGACGGAGAGGGCATACGAGAAGCAGTCGCTGTAGTTGAGCCGCGCCGGGTGGCCGGACCCGCGACCGAAGCGCCGGTATGCCGCCCGCGCCACCTCGGCGTCCCGCGGCGTCACGGGCACGACCTCGATGGCGAGCTCGCGCACCAGGTCGTCCAGGCGGGCGCCGTGCGTGGCTGACCGCTGGTCGGCCACGATGCCGACCTCCAGCCAGGTCGCCGCCGACATGCGGCACGGGTGCGCGAGCGCCGTCCGGGCGAGGTCCTCGAAGCCCTCCTCGGCCTGCACGATCGCGAGCAGGGCGGAGGAGTCGACGATCATCGGGGCAGCCCAGTCCGGTCGTCGTAGAGATCGTCGGTCGTGGTGATCCCCACCTCCGGTCCGAGCTGGGCGTCGGCAGCGGCGAAGGCGTCCGGCCGGCCGCACCGGCAGCACCCCGACCTTGCGGACGGCCCCGCACCGAGCCGACCGCCCGTGGGACGATGAGCGGCATGAAGATCCTCGCGACCGTCGTCGCCAACGGCGTGGCCCTCTGGGTCGCCTCGGCCCTCGTGTCCGGCATCGAGTTCGGCGGGCAGGGGTGGTCGACGGTGCTCACCGTCGTGCTCGTGGCCGCGGTCTTCGGCGTGGTCAACGCCGTGGTGCGGCCGCTGGCCCAGCTGCTGTCGCTGCCGTTCATCCTCCTCACGCTGGGCCTGTTCCTCGTCGTGGTCAACGCCCTCATGCTGCTGCTGACCTCGTGGCTCGCCGGCGTGCTCGGCCTGGACTTCCGGGTGGACGACTTCTGGTGGGACGCCGTCCTCGGGGCGGTCATCGTCTCGGCCGTCTCGATGGTCGTCGGGATGCTCCTGCCCGACGGTCGCGACTGAGCATGCCGGTGCCCGGCCCGGCACGGTCAGCATGCCCCGAGGTCAGCCTGACGTCTGCGGTAACGTCCCGTGGCACGCCCCCAGCACGAAGGAGTCACGCGTGAGCGACGACGAGGTCGCGGCCAGCAGCGGCAGCCCCACCGGTCACGAACCGCCCGAGCGCGACATCACCGACGGCGGGCCCGACATGGTCCAGTTCCTGGCCGCCGACGGCACCCGCGTCGAGCCGAGCGAGACCACCGAGCCCTACGCGGCATACCTCGAGGACGTCGACCACGAGGCCATGGTCGGCCTCCTGCGCGACCTCATCCTCGTCCGACGCGTCGACGCCGAGGCTTCGCGCTGCAGCGTCAGGGCGAGCTCGGGCTCTGGCCCAGCCTGCTCGGCCAGGAGGCCGCCCAGGTCGGCGCCGGCCGCGCGATGCGCCCGCAGGACTACGGCTTCCCCGGCTACCGCGAGCACGGCGTCGCCTGGTGCAAGGGGGTGCCGCCGGAGAACCTGCTCGGCATGTTCCGCGGGGTCAACCACGGCGGCTGGGACTCCAAGGAGTACAACTTCCACCTCTACACGATCGTCATCGGCAACCAGATGCTGCACGCGGTCGGGTATGCCATGGGCGTGGCCCGCGACGGTGACGTCGCGACCGGCGACGCCGACCGGGACACCGCTGTCATGGCCTTCACCGGCGACGGCGGCACCGCGCAGGGCGACTTCAACGAAGCCCTCGTCTTCGCCTCGGTGACCAACGCCCCGGTCGTCTTCTACGTGCAGAACAACCACTGGGCGATCTCCGAGCCCAACGACCGGCAGTTCACCATCCCGCCCTACCGCCGCGCGGACGGCTTCGGCTTCCCCGGCATACGGGTCGACGGCAACGACGTCCTCGCCAGCTACGCCGTCACGCGGTATGCCCTCGACCGGGCCCGCAGCGGCCAGGGCCCGACGCTCATCGAGGCGTTCACCTACCGGATGGGCGCGCACACCACCTCTGATGACCCGACGAAGTACCGCATCTCCGCCGAGGTCGACGCGTGGAAGGCGAAGGACCCGATCGACCGGATGAAGGCATACCTCACGGCCGAGGGTGCGATCGACGACGCCTGGGTCGAGCAGACTGAAGGAGAGGCCGACGAGCTCGCCAAGCGGATCCGCAAGGCCTGCCAGACGATGCCCGACCCGCCGCACGAGGAGATGTTCGCGCACGTGTATGCCGAGCCGCACCCGCTGATCGAGCGTGAGTCCGCGTCCTTCGCGGACTACCAGGCCGGGTTCGAGGACTGAGGGGCGAGGCGATGAGCACGCAGGCACAGGCGCGCGGCGGCGCGAGCAGCGGCACCCGGATGACGATCGCCAAGGCGCTCAACGCGGGGATGCGCGCGGCGATGGAACGCGACCCCAAGGTCGTCCTCATGGGGGAGGACGTCGGCAAGCTCGGCGGCGTCTTCCGGATCACGGAGGGGCTGCAGAAGGACTTCGGCGAGGACCGGGTCATCGACACCCCGCTCGCCGAGGCCGGGATCATGGGTGCGGCCGTCGGGATGGCGCTGCGCGGCTACCGGCCGGTGGTGGAGATCCAGTTCGACGGCTTCGTCTACCCCGCCTTCGACCAGATCGTCAGCCAGGTCGCCAAGGTGCACAACCGCAGCCTCGGCGCGCTCAAGGTGCCGATGGTCATCCGCATCCCCTACGGCGGCGGCATCGGCGCGGTGGAGCACCACAGCGAGTCCAACGAGTCCTACTTCGCGCACACCGCGGGCCTGCGGGTCGTGACCTGTTCGAGCACCGAGGACGCCTACTGGATGATGCAGCAGGCGATCGCCAGCGACGACCCGGTCGTCTTCTACGAGCCCAAGCGGCGCTACCACGAGCGCGGGGTGCTCGACCTCGGCGAGGCCGGATCGGGGGCCTCCCTCGACGACGCGCCGCACGCGCTGGGTGAGGGTGTGGTCCGGGTCGAGGGCAGCGACGTCACGGTGCTGACCTACGGCCCCATGGTCAAGGTCGCGCACGCCGCGGCGCAGGCCGCCGAGCTGGAGGACGGCCCCTCGATCGAGGTGATCGACCTGCGCTCGCTCTCGCCGCTGGACACCGAGCTCATCGAGGAGTCGGTGAGCAAGACCGGACGCTGCATCGCGCTGTCCGAGGCGCAGACCTTCTCCAGCATCACCTCCGAGCTGGCCGCGCACGTCCAGGAGCACTGCTTCTACCACCTCGAGGCGCCGGTCCTGCGGGTCGGCGGCTACAACATCCCCTACCCGCCGAGCCGGCACGAGGAGGTCTTCCTCCCCGACCTCGACCGCGTCCTGCACGCGGTCGAGACCCTGCTCGCATACTGACGGCTCACGCCACAGAGAGGCGATCCTCGTGCCAGAGTTCAAGCTCCCCGACCCCGGCGAAGGTCTCGTCGAGGCCACCATCGTCGAGTGGAAGGTCTCCGTCGGCGACACCGTGAAGACCAACGACATCGTCGTCGAGGTCGAGACCGCCAAGTCGCTGGTCGAGCTGCCGATCCCGTATGACGGCACGGTCACCGAGCTGCTCGCCGCGGAAGGCGACGAGGTCGAGGTCGGCACGCCCATCGTCGTCGTCGACGACGGGAGCGGCGAGGGGGCCTCCAGTGGGTCAGGCGGCACCGACGCCGAGGACGTCACCGACGAGCAGGCCGCGGCCTCCGACGACCTGGTGCCCAGCCCGCCCGACGGCGGCGAGGGCGGCACCGGCAGCAAGCGGGAGGCGGTGCTCGTCGGCTACGGCGCGATCGAGGGCTCGACCACCCGGCGCAAGCGGCGCCGGGGGGCCTCGGGCGCCGAGGCCGAGGCGGCCACGACCCCGCAGCGCAAGGCCAAGGCGTCCCCGCCGGTGCGGAAGTATGCCCAGGACCGCGGCGTCGACATCAACCAGGTGCCCGCCGCCGGCCCGACCGGCATCGTGCGCCGCTCCGACATCGACGCGCACCTGCGGGGGGCAGGGGCAGAGATCCCGGCACCGCCCTCAGAGGACCCCGGCGAAGACTCAGCTCCTTCTGCCGCTGCCTCACGCGGCGACTCCGGGGCCACATCGCCCGAGGCGACCCGGTCCGGGGGGCAGGCGGGGGGCGAAGCCCCCCGCCCGAAGGCATATCAGCGGCCGGTCTTCGACCGCTCCGGTGAGCGGGAGGAGCGGATCGACGTCAAGGGCGTGCGCAAGATGACCGCGCAGGCCATGGTCGGGTCGGCCTTCAGCGCGCCGCACGTCACCGAGTTCATCACCGTCGATGTCAGCCGCACGATGGAGCTGATCGACCGGCTCAAGGCCGACCGGGAGCTGCGCGACCTGCGGATCAACCCGCTGCTCGTGCTGGCCAAGGCGATGACCGTCGCGGTGCGGCGCAACCCGGGGATGAACGCCGTCTGGGACGAGGACGCCCAGCAGATCGTGCAGCGCAACTACGTCAACCTCGGCATCGCCGCGGCGACCCCGCGCGGGCTGGTCGTGCCCAACATCAAGGACGCCGACCTCATGGACCTGCGTCAGCTCGCCGAGGCGATGACGGACCTCGTCGCGACCGCCAAGGCCGGGAGGACGCAGCCGGCCGACATGTCCGGCGGGACGATCACGATCACCAACGTGGGCGTCTTCGGCGTCGACACCGGCACCCCGATCATCAACCCCGGCGAGTCGGCGATCGTCGCCTTCGGCGCCGTCCGGCGTATGCCGTGGGTCGTGGGCAGCGGGGACGAGGAGCGGATCGAGCCGCGCTGGGTGACCCAGCTGGCGGTGAGCTTCGACCACCGGCTCATCGACGGCGAGCTCGGCTCGCGGTTCCTCGCCGACCTGGCCGCCGTGCTGGAGGACCCGGCTCGCGCTCTCGCCTGGACCTGACCTCAGGTTCTGGACATGCGTTTCTGGGGCTCCGGCCCCAGAAATCGTGACTGGCCTCGGTGCTGGCGTGCAAGGTCGCTTACTCGTCGTCGCTGCTGCGGGCCTCGACGACGACCAGCGCGGCCACGACCCCCGCACCGAGCAGGGTGAGCATGGTGGGACCGAGGACCGGGTCGTAGGGAGCGACCAGCGCACCCGGCCCGTGGTCGTCGCCCGCGGACTCCTGCCAGGGCCACAGCGCGCGCAGCGAGCCGACCATGAGTCCTGACATGACCAGCAGCGTGCTGCGCCGGTGGTGCTCCAGCAGCCAGCTGATGAGCTGGACGAAAGAGGCCAGGCCGGTGATGGCGCCGAGGGCGAAGACGCCGATGTAGACGAGGTCGCGGGAGTCGACCGCCTCCAGGGTGGTGGTGTAGATACCGACGGCCAGCAGGAAGAAGGAGCCGGAGACACCCGGGACGACGAGCGCGCAGATCGCGACGGCGGCGACGGCGAAGACGAGGATGAGCGGCGGGTTGGAGACGGTGCCCCCACCGGCCAGGCCGATGAGCGTCCAGGCGAGCACGGCCGCACCCACGGCGAGGACGACCTCGAGCCAGACCGGCCGGCGGCGCTCGGGGAGCATCCGCAGCGGCACGAGGACGCTCATGGCGACCATGCCGAGGAAGAGTCCGCGCGCGTGCTCGGGCGTGTGGGTGACGAACCTGCTCATCACCCCGGCCATCGTGAGGACCGCCAGGCCCATCCCGAGGACCACAGGCAGGAGCAGCCACCAGTTGGTCCGGCGCAGCTCGATGAGCGCGCTGGCGACGCGGCCCTGCTCGCCGCCCACGACGAGCGCCTTGGCGGCGGACACGACGTGCGAGGCCGAGCCGATGAGCTGCTCGTAGAGCCCGGTCACCAGCGCGACCGTCCCGCCCGAGACACCCGGGATGAGCTCGGCCATGCCGATGAGGAAGCCGCGCAGCAGGTCCAGGGGCAGCAGCAGCCGGCTGCGGCCGGACGTCTGAGCCGTGGCGGAGGAGGTGTCGGTCACGCCGAGCAGCCTAGTGGGAGTGCAGCCACCTACTCCGAGGCAGTCTCGGGTAGGAGGCTGGGCGCGCCGGGCGTCCACACGCGCCCTGTCCTCCTGGGACCGACTGACGACAGCCTGGGTGGATCGATGTATCGCACGCTCAGCCAACCAGCGGATCGGGAGTGTCCGACTAACGGTGTAAGTGGCGTTTTCATGGTCAGCGGTCCTGCGCCGTAGGCATGCGGTCGGCGAAGGTGATGGCGAAGGCGTTCAGGGCCGGCTTCCACCGCATGGCCCATCGTGTCTGGCCGGTGCCCTTGGGGTCCAGCGATCTGGTGACCAGGTACAGCGTCTTCATCGCTGAGGCCTCGTTCGGGAAGTGCCCGCGGGCCCGAACGGCGCGCCGGTAGCGGGCGTTGAGCGACTCGATCGCGTTGGTCGAGCAGATGACCTTGCGGATCTCCACGTCGTAGTCCAGGAACTGACGGCGCTCAGGTGATTCTCCCCAGTTCTGCTCACTGAAATTCCCCACCCTGTGGCCCCAATCCGGGGACGGAGCGGGGCTCCTTCGATGATGGCGGTCTCTGACCACACGCCTACTCGAAGGA